>CAVEKR010000098.1:0-5496 GCA_963616365.1 Bacteroidaceae bacterium | reverse complement strand
CCCCCTTGCCACAAGGGGGGCACGCCATTAAATCCAACATTGTCCCACTTGCTATACGGGTGTTCGCCATTAAAAATGCTTCCTTCCCACGCGGGGGGCACGCCATTAAAAAATGCGACATTGTACTAGCTACACGGGGGGCACGCCATTGTAATAAGCTGCCAAAATCTTTTTCTAAAGCAAAATCTATCTGTTTTGTTATAATGCTAAAGTATGTTTTACTAAAACGTACTTTAGTTAAATGTGTTTGAGTTAAAGAGCTGTCGAACCGTCAAAGATTTTTTGAGCAGCTAAAGATTTTTCGAGGCGCTAATGCTTGACCTGTTGAGCTGCTAATGTTCGACCTGTTGAGTTGAGTAGCTAAAATTTTATCAAGCCACCAAAGGTTTTAGCCAAGCTAAGAGCACAGTCAAAGGGGTGTTTGCAGTGTTTGTTGGAAGAAAAAAAGAACTTGAAAAGCTTCAAAGCGCCTATTTGGGCGTCTCAAAAGCTGTCCAAGAGAAGGCAGCCCAACCCGTCCAAAAAAGCGTCTCACAAGACGCCAAAAAAACCGCCCAAAAAAAGAAGACCTCTCAGACCTCTCAGGCAGTCCAACCCGCCAAAAAGCAGGCAGCCCAGGTCGCCCAAAAGCAGGCAGTCCAACCCGCCCAAAAGCAGGCAACCCAACCAGCTCAAAAGCAGGCAGCTCAAGCTACACACAAGAAAGCCGCCCAAACATTCCAGCTGGCAGTTATATATGGACGACGCAGAGTTGGCAAAACAGCGCTTATTGCACAGTTTTCTAAAGAGAAGCCTACTATCTTTTTTACTGCTACAGAAGATAGTTCAGCAGCAAATTTGAGAAATTTAAGTCGTGAATATTATGCGTTTGAACATCCAAATGCAGACCCCAGCTCAGCGCCAATTTTTGAGAGCTTTCAGGCTGCTTTCGAGGCTATTTTTTCGCTTGCAAAAAACAAACGCCTTATTTTTGTTATTGACGAATTTCCCTATTTAGCACAAGCAGAAAACAGCGTTTCTTCTGTTTTGCAAATGCTTATCGACCGTAATAAGGACACCTCAAAGCTCTTTTTGATTTTGTGTGGCTCTTCGCTTTCTTTTATGAAAGAACAGGTCTTGTCGCAAAAAAGCCCTCTTTTTGGCAGGAGAACTGCCCAATTTGAAATAAAGCCAATGGACTATTTTGAGGCGCGTGACTTTTTTCCAGATGTTAGCGCAGAAGAAAGTGCTCAATATTATGGACTTGTGGGTGGTGTTCCCCTTTATTTGCGTCAATTTGACCCAAAGCTTAGCTTTGATGCAAACGTAGAGCAGGTATTTTTGGATACAAGCTCTTTACTTTTTGAAGAGCCCACCAATTTGGTAAAGCAAGAAATTAGAAAAGCCGCTGCTTACAATAGCGTTTTAAGTGCAATTGCACAAGGCAAGACCACGCATAACGAGATTGCAAATGCCTGCGGCGTAAATACTGCTGAAATTACTTATTACCTTAAAGAGCTGCAAAACATCGGTCTCATTAGGCGAGAAGAGCCAATTTTGCCAAGCAGCAGGCGCGGTCTTTATAAGCTCAACGATAACTTGTTTGCCTTTTGGTATCGCTTTATTTTGCCTGCAAAATCCCTTATTGAGCGAGACATGCAAGCGCGAGTTCTTAAGCAAATCAAGCGGCATTTGTCCGAATACATGGGTTTTGTCTTTGAGCAAATTTGCATTGATTGGCTTTGGCGCAAAAACGCTGCTAAAACCCTTGGATTTGAGTTTGATAATGCAGGTCGTTGGTGGGGGAGCAACCCCAAGAAAAAGCAGGAAGAAGAAATAGATATTGTGTGCGTTGCAGATGACGTTCCTATTGCTGTTGCAGAGTGCAAATATAGAGATGAAGCAATTGATTTGCGCGAGGCAAAGCGTTTGTTTAGCGTTTTAGATGAGCGCGCTGCGCTTATCGGCGTCTCTGGCGGCGCGTTTCTTGCTGATGAACTCGACCAAACTACTGATGAGCTTAAGCATACTACTGATGAGCTTAAGCATACTACTGATGAGCGCAGCCATAAAATTGCATCTCCAAGCGGCGCAAATGCTAAGAGTGTTAGCGCTAAGGGTGTTCGCCTTTTAAATCAAGAAAAAGTGCACCGCTATCTTTTTTCAAAAAACGGCTTTGATGCGGCGTGCTACGAGCTCATCAAAGAGCATGCAAACTACCATTTAGTAAGTCTTGAAGAGATGGCTTACACACTTTAATTTTTTGGCGAACATCCTGCTTGTGTGCATTAGTTTAGTGGCGAACACCACGCTCATTGTGTTGACATTTATGGCGTGCTTTATAGTGTTTTGACGGTGAACACTTTACTATATTTCCTACACCTAGAACTAAAAAAGTTTCCCCTGCTCAAGCCTTTGCAAAAGTCCAAAACCTCGGAATTTGTATAATGAAAATGACCAAAAACTCGGAATTTGTATGTTGAAAAACTCGGAAATTGTATAGCGAAATTTCCAAAAAACTCGGAAATTGTATGATGAAATTGCGAAAAACCTCGGAATTTGTATATTCAAAAGTTAGGATTTTGTATAATTGCTTATAGCTAAGTAAAGATAGCGCAGCAAAAACAAGCACCTGAAAAATAAAATGACGCTGTAAACCAAAAGCAGCAAAAGACCAGAAGTAGTAAAAACGGGCACAATAAGCAGCAAACACAGCAAAGTAAGAAAAGTAAAAAGGAACAAGGCGTTCGCCAGCATTATAAACAAGCGCAGCACCAACAAAAACAAACGCACAACAAAGAGCAAGCACACTATAAACAAGCGCAGCAAAGGAGAGCAGCAATCATGCAAGAATATACATCGGTTTCTGAGTTTTTAGAAAGCACGGATTTCAAAAAGCTTTACAAAAAACGGCTGGTAGATAGCAAAATTCATTCTTTGCTTAACAAGTTTGGAGCTGTTGAGATTGCAGGACCTAAATGGTGCGGGAAAACTTGGACGGCTTCTTATTTTGCAAAAAGCGTCGACTCTTTGGCGCAAAGCGACATATATCAGCTCGCGCAGACTGACGCCAATCTTGTGCTAGAAGGCGCGCGCCCTCATTTGATAGACGAGTGGCAGCTAATCCCACAAATTTGGGATAGTGTTAGAATGCGCATTGACGCAAACGCAAACATGGCTGGGCAATTTTTGCTCACTGGTTCGGCGTTTCCCAAAAATTTGGAGCAGATTCACCATAGCGGAACTGGGCGAATTGCACACGTGTCGATGTATCCAATGGCGCTTTCTGAGTTCTACGACACGTGCGGGGGCATAAGTCTCAAATCGCTTTTTGATGGCAAATTCAAGCCAATGCGCAAAAACACCACGCTTGAAGACATAGCTCATTGGTGCTGCTTGGGCGGCTGGCCTTCTTTGCTTTCTAGGGAGTCTTCTATAGCGTTTTCTAAAAAAGGTGACGAACACCACGCGCAAAGCAGCGTGCAAGGTTATGCAGCCAATAAAGGTGCCGCCCAAAAAAGTGCAGCGCAAGAAAGCGTTGCCTTAGAGTATCTAGAAAACATCATCAACAATGATTTTGTTCGCCTCAAAAAAAGTCCAGATACAGAAAGTGCGCTCTTAAAAGCATTAAGTGCAAATTTAGCGCAAGCGCCAACTTACGAGACTCTTTCTAAAGACATGCAGCTAGGAGATAGAGACAAACACTTTGCGCGTGCTACTATTGATGAGTATATAGCCGAAACAAAAAGGCTGTTTTTATTACAAGATTTGGGTGGTTGGGAGCCTCCGCTGCGTTCAAAAAAGAGGGTTCGCATAAGACCAAAGCGATATTTTGTTGACCCATCTTTACCTGCTGCTATTTTAGGCGCAACACCAGCAACACTCAAAAAGGACATGCAGACGCTGGGGCTTTTGTTTGAGTCTTTGTGCTATCGAGACCTTGTGGTTTACATGTCAACTTTTGAGGGCATTTTTAATCGTCTGCATTATTACAGAGATGACACGGGCTTAGAAGTTGATTTTGTTTTGGAACTATCCGATGGTCGCTGGGGTGCTTTTGAGGCAAAGCTTTCAGACACTAAAATCGATGACAAGGCTATCAAGCGCTTGTTGCGTTTCAAGAAAAAGGTAACGTCAAATCCAAAAGGGAATGTGCAAGAGCCGTCATTTTTGGGCTTTTTGGTTGGAAAATCGCAGGCAGCTTATATGCGAGAAGACGACATCTGCGTTATTCCTATTTCTTGCCTTGAGCCATAAGTCAAGCATTGAGTGTGTTATTGTCAAGTCTTTTTCGACAAGAAGGGGCTGCGGTGGAAATCCTAGACTAGACAAGGGCAGGAGAAGTAGCAATATTTAGTGCAGAACAACGCAAAAAAATGCTACAATAAGGTCACCAGCAATAAGACCGCAAGCAATAAGGCCACCAGCAATAAAGCCACAAGCAATAAAGCCATTGGCAATAAGCCACCAATAATAAAGCTGCTAGCAATAATACTATTAGCAATAATGCTGCTAGCAATAAAGCCATCAGCTAGCTTTGAAAGGTTTAGATTATGAATGTTACTGCAACAGAATTTAAGAATCAGCTAGGGTATTTTTTAGATGTGGTTTCTAAAGAAGACGTCTGCATTTCTAAAAATGGCAAGTTGATTGCAAAGCTTTGTTCGCCAAATAAAAACAGGGTCGATTCGGCAAAACAGCTTTCAGGTTCAACCTCTTTCAATGCCGACACCCAAAAGGATTTGTCACTTTGCAGCAACAATAATTTAGAGGTTCTTGACAACAAGCTAGAGGCTTTTGCTAGGCTTGAGGCGTCTAGAAGAGCTGCTAAAGAATCTATTGATTACAATTCTGAGAGGGAGGAAGCAATGAATGAAAAGTACGGTATTATTGCTTGATACAAATGTTCTTCTAAACTACCTCACTAATCGCAAAGACGCATATCTTGAACAGTCTATAGAAATTGTAAGAAGATGTGCAAGTGGAGAATGCACAGGCTATATTGCATTTCATACCCTTTCTACCATTTGGTATGTTCTCAGAAAACGCAGTGATAGTATTCGCAGAAAAAATCTAAAGGACATCTGTGAAATTTTTACTGTTGCAGCTGCATCGCAAGCAGAGATTCTTGACGCAATCGAAAAAGATTCTTTTGCAGATTTTGAAGACTGCCTGCAGGACAAATGCGCAAAATATGTTGGGGCAGACTACATCATCACCTGCAATGTAAAAGATTTTGAAAATTCAGAAGTGCAGGCAATTACCCCAGAGGACTTTATAAAAATCCATAAAGCATGAAATTCAAACTCAAACACTGGGGTCAGGGTTAAGCGCTTAAGCTGGGCGTTTATAATGGCGAACACCCTGCTAGTAATGGTAATGCTACTAAGGGTTGGCGGCGCTAATGTTGGCGAACACCCCGCGAGTTGCAAGGTCAAACTTAAGTACCCATCATGAACAGGCAAGCGGAGGCTTTGAATGAATCCTGCCACCTTTTAGTAGCTCGTTAGCTAGATT
>CAVEKR010000097.1:0-5517 GCA_963616365.1 Bacteroidaceae bacterium | reverse complement strand
AAACAACAAGTATAAAGAGCAGGGAATATGTCTGAACAACAACAGCAAAAGCAGGCCCAGCAAAAAGGCCAGCAAACCCAAAAACAAGCCAAGGAGCAGCCAAATTACAAGCACACGATGAATTTGCCCAAGACTTCTTTTAAGATGAAGGCGGGGCTGGCGCAGCACGAGCCCGAGCGTTTGGCGCGCTGGGACGCGGCGGATTTGTATCGCAAGGTGCTTGAGCAGAACCGCGATGGGCGGCCGTTTATTTTGCATGATGGACCGCCGTATGCAAATGGGCCGATTCATATTGGGCATGCGCTGAACAAGATTCTCAAGGATATAATTGTGAAATATCGCAGCATGAGGGGCTATTTTGCGCCTTATGTGCCTGGTTGGGATTGTCATGGCTTGCCAATTGAGAACAAGGTTGAAGATGAGCTTGGGCCTGAAAAGATGGCAAAAATTCCCACGTCGACTTTTCGCAAGATTTGTCGCGAGTACGCGCAAAAGCAGCTTGAGGGGCAAAAAAAGGGCTTCAAGCGGCTGGGCGTTTGCGGCGAATGGGACAATCCGTATCTGACTTTTACCCCAGAATACGAGGCGGGAAACATCGAGGTTTTCAAGAAGTTGTATTTGTCTGGGGCGATTTATCAGGGCAGAAAGCCGATTCATTGGTGCACGCATTGTCATACGGCGCTGGCAGAGGCCGAGCTTGAGTATTCGGACGAGGTCAGCCCTGCTATTTATGTGCGTTTTGAGTTGACGAGCACGCCAGATGGTTTGGAGGCGTTTGCGGACAAGGTCGATGTTGCAATTTGGACCACCACGCCGTGGACTTTGCCTGCTAATCAGGCTGTTATCCTGCACCCAGAGGCCAATTATGTGGCTGTTGAGCACGATGGCCGCGCGATAATTTTTGCTGAAAGCTTGGCGCAAAAGTGCTGTGAGAAGTTTGGCTGGGAGGCAACGCTGGCAAAGGATGGCTTTGGCCACACTTGGAAATGCGCTGGTAAAGACCTTGCGGGCAACACTTACAAGCAGCCGATTTTTGCCGATTTGGGCGAGGCGGGCAAGTTCATCTATGCCGACTACGTAACGCTGGAAGACGGCACAGGCATAGTGCATTCCGCGCCAGGGCACGGCGTTGATGACTATTTGGCTGGTCAGGAGTTTGGTATTCCAATTGTCATGCCTGTGGATGATTCGGGTCATTTTTATGGCGAACACCACGGGGGTGCTGCTGGTTGTGGTTGCGCTGAGGGCGGCGCTGGTGCTGGTCAAGAAGGGGGCGCTGGTCAAGGCGCGACCCAAGAAGGCGCAGGTCAAGGCACAGGCGGCCTAGGTCTCGGCACAGGCGGTCCTTTTGCTGGTCTAGAGGTCAACGAGGCAAACCCAAAGATAATTGAGTGGCTCAAAGAGCGCGGCGCATTGTTGCTGCATGAAGACATCAGCCACAGCTACCCTCATTGCTGGCGCTGCAAAAATCCTGTGATTTTTCGCGCGACAACGCAGTGGTTTGTGAGCATGGACAGAACAGACCTGCGCGAAAACGCGATGAACGAGATTGAGAACAATGTCGAATTTATCCCAGCTTGGGCTAGCAATCGCATTGGGTCGATGGTGCAAGACAGGCCTGATTGGTGTATTTCTCGCCAACGTTATTGGGGTGTTCCCATACCTGTGTTTACCTGCAAAGATTGCGGACAGGTTATTGCTTGCGAAGAAAGTTTTGACGCTGTAATCGAGCTTTTCAAGGATAAAGGTGCCGATGCTTGGTATACAACTGAACCAAGCGATATTTTGCCTGATAGCATTGTCTGTCCTGATTGCGGCGGCAGAAATTTTGAAGCTGGCAAAGACGTTTTGGATGTTTGGTGGGAAAGCGGCGTTTCTCATACTAGTGTATGCGAGGCGCGCCCCTACCTGCATAGACCTGCGGATTTATACTTGGAAGGCTCAGATCAGCACCGCGGGTGGTTTCAAAGCTCGCTGCTCACAAGCGTTGGTGCTTATGGGGCGGCTCCTTACAAGGCTGTGCTTAGCTGCGGTTTTACGGTCGATGAGCAGGGGCACAAAATGTCAAAGTCGCTGGGTAACGTCATTGACCCGAATGAGGTTTGCAAGACCCTGGGCGCCGATGTTTTGCGCTTATGGGTGGCATCTGTTGATTACGCGCACGATGTTAGCGTGAGCGATGAGATATTAAAGCGCTCGTCAGAAGGCTATAGGCGCATTCGCAACACGTTCCGCTATTTGCTTGGAAGCCTCAACGACTTTACCACGAGCGACTACGTAGCAGCAGATGAGCTGCTGGAATTTGACGCGTGGGCGCTCGCTCGCTTGCAGAATTTGGTCCAGACCAGCACCAAGGCTTATGACGAATACAACTTCCACGCAGTTTATAGGGCGTGGTACGACTTTATTTCTTCGACTTCGGCGGTTTATTTTGAGGCCATCAAAGACAGGCTCTACTCGGATGCCGCAGATTGCACGCGCCGCAGAAGCGCGCAAACCGTGCTTGCCAACATGCTTGAGGCGATGGTCAGGCAGCTGGCTCCGATTTTGACCTTTACCTGCGATGAGGTGTGGGAGAAGTATCCTGATGGGTTGAAAGGTGCTGCTGGTAGTTGTGGTTGCGGCTGCGGTTCTGCTGGTGAGAGTGCTGGCGCTGATGGCGCTGATAAAACTGGCGACGGTGCAGGCGGTGGCAACGCTAATGAAAGTAGCAACTTTCCCAAATTTGTGCAGCTTGCAGGCTGGCTCGAGCCTCAGGATTTTGTTCCTCAAATTAATGGCGAACACACTGCTGAACTCATTGCAAACTACGAGGTCGTCATGGCTGCACGCGATGCGGTCATGCAGGCGATTGAGCAAATGAGAACTGATGGCTCTGATGTAACAAAAAGCCAGGCAGTCTCCGTGGTACTCCACTGCGTGCCTGAAAAAGCAGCTGTCCTACAAGGGCGAACACCCGAGTGCTTGGCAGAAATATTTATTGTGTCTGCTGTTGAGGTGCTTGAAGACGCTTCAGCTGCTACGAACGAAGATGACACTCCAAATGCAAGCGGCATGTTTGCAGAGATTAAACCTGCAGATGGAGAGAAATGTCCTAGATGTTGGAACTATCGCCAACTGGGAGAAGATGGTCTTTGCGAGCGTTGTCATGATGTCGTTGCTGCTTTTGAGCAGCAAGAGCAGCAAGCTTAGGCGAGTAGGGCGCAGGGGTTGCGCTGAAAAGCGCTTGAGAACGCAGTAAAAGTATGCGCGCTGGAACGCGCAGCTTAAGGCATTTAGAGTAAAAGTAAGCAGGTAGAGCTTTAAACATATCGAGGTTGTGATATATTGACGCGAAAGGCAGCTTTCATAATTTTTGTTCCGCTGGTCATTGTGCTAGTGGCGCTTGACCGTATAACAAAAATATGGGCAGTAGCTGCCTTGAGCGGCAATACTGCAGGTGTAGCTGCTAGTTCAAGTGCTGCCAATTCAAGCAGCGCTGCTGCACAAAGTGCAGCTTCAGCTGCCAGTTCAGGTAACGCTGCTGCTCAAAGCTTCGATTTTGGGCTAATCGATTTTACTCTTGTTCACAATACTGGTGCTGCCTTTGGAATTGGCTCGCAAAGCACCTGGTTATTCATTATTATTGCAAGCGTTATAGTTCTTGGAATTATTTTATGGCTTGCACTTTCTAAAAACTTAAAGCTCGGTCTTGTTGTGGCATTATCTTTGCTGGCAGCAGGTGGTATTGGCAACGTGGTTGATCGCATTCTTTTTGGCTACGTTGTCGATTTTATCGAATTTACTTTCATTGATTTTCCCGTTTTTAATGTCGCTGACATCTGCGTAACCGCAGGTGTTATCCTGCTCTTTATTCAAGTGCTGTTCTTTGGCGCTGCTACAAGCAGTGAGTCTGCTCAAGCTGCTGACAACGCGTTTGCTGGCGTGACTGCAAGCAGTGAACCTGTTGAACTTGCAGATAAAAAGCCTACTGACGTGGCTTCTAATGCTGCTAACAATATTAAAAACAACCAAGGCGTTCTCCCCAAAAATGAAAGCCAGCAAGACAAGCAGGGCGTTTCCCCAAAAAACGCGCAAAGCGACCGAGGCGTTCACCAAGAAAACATGCAAAGCGACCGTGGTGTTCGCCATAAAAATCAAGAAAGCCAACAAAACGACCGTGGTGTTTGCCAAAAAAATTCGCAGCAAGAATCTTCCAAAACCCAAAATCCGCAAACCCCGCAACAAAATCAAGAACCCCAGCAAACCCAAGAAACCCCAGCTACAGCCCACAAAGCTCACAAGGAATAGCCGCATGAACGTCCACCACGAACATACCGTTACCCCCGCCGAACAGGGGCTTCGTCTTGACGTGCTGGTCGCGGGGCTCGGGCTTGAGGGGATTGCGTCGCGTTCGGCGGCTGTGCGGCTGATTGATTCGGCGCTTGTGCTTGTCAACGGGCGGTCCACCGCCAAAAAACGCATAGTTGTAGCTGGGGATTTGCTTTCTATCGAGGTTCCGCCGCGCACGGGCGCGCCGTCTGTGATTGAGCCTGCGCCGGATATTCCGCTGGATATTCGCTTTGAGGACCGGCATCTGATTGTGCTTTCTAAGCAGGCGGGGCTGGTTGTGCACCCCGCGCGCGGGCATTACGGCGACACGTTGGCAAACGCGCTGGTGGCGCACTGTGGCGTTGAAAATCTGGGGCACGTGCAAGGTGAGGACCGACCTGGCATTGTGCATCGCCTTGACATGGATACCAGCGGTTTAATGCTTGCGGGCAAGACGGACGTGGCGGCGGCGCGGCTGCAGGACGGGATCCGGCGGCGCGTGATTGACCGGCGCTATTTGACGCTGGTGCACGGCAATATCGGGCCTGACCTGGCCAAGATTGACGCTCCGCTGGCGCGGCACAATAGCGAGCGCATGCGCATAACTGTCAGCGACGATGTTAATGCCAAGGACGCGATTACGACGTTTCGGGTGCTGGAGCGCTTTGAGCAAAGTCGCGTTGACAGCGGGTATACGCTGCTGGAATGCCATCTTTTTACTGGGCGGACGCACCAGATCCGCGCGCACATGTCATACATCAAGCACCCCGTGGTGGGAGACCCGCTCTATGGGCGTGCAGCGAGTGCCAAGGCGAAACATCGCGAGGCGGCAATTCGCTCGGAATTGGGGCTTGAGCGGCAGTTTTTGCATTCGTGGCGGCTGAGTTTTGACCACCCCATCACTGGTGAGAAAATGACCTTCCAAGACAAAATCCCTTTCGATTTAGAGGCGGTGCTCGACAGCATCGCTGATAGAAGCCTTGGCCGCACCCCTGCTGGCAAGGAGCTGCTGGGGGGTTAAGTCCTCGTTGCTGCTGGGGGCTGGTCGCCGCTTAGGAGCCTTTCTTGTGTGGCGAACACCTCGCCACTTGCTGACTGATTTTAGCGAGGCAGACGTGGGCATTTCTGATTTGACCTTGAGGACTTATCTTGATGCGTTGGCAATGAAGAAGCACAAGAATTATAGAACAATGATATTGTTATTGT
>CAVEKR010000096.1:0-5518 GCA_963616365.1 Bacteroidaceae bacterium | reverse complement strand
CCATAATACTTAGTAGGCGACTAAAGTTTTTCTGCATAGCCGTTTGTAATGGGCCAATTTCTTTGCATGGTCAAAGAGCAGCCTTGCACGTGGGGCGATATTGGCTCTTGGCGGCGCTTGTATTCAGCGTTTTTGACTGCCTTGAGCACTTTTTGCACCACGGCAGGCTCATGACCTGACAAAACAAGCTCTTTAGCTCCAAGCTCTTCTTCTATGTGATCATACAAAATGGAATCAAGCACATCGTATGGCGGAAGCCTGTCCTCGTCTTTTGCATCAGGATAAAGCTCTGCGCTGGGCTTTTTGTCAATGCAATTTTGCGGAATTGAGGCGCTTTTGGACCTTCTCCACTTGGCTAGGGCAAAGACCTCACTTTTATAGATGTCTCCGATTGGCGCATATGCCCCTGCCGTGTCTCCATAAAGCGTAGAAAAACCAACGGCAGCCTCTGACTTGTTTCCTGTGTTTAGCAGCAAATAATTGTGGGCATTGCACAAGGTCATGAGCTCTACGCAGCGTATGCGCGCCTGCAGATTTTCTGCTGCCAAGTCTTGCACCGCGCCGCCGCAAAGAGGACCTAAAAGCTCATGAAAGCTGCTCAAAGGAGCATTTATTGGTGCAACTTTTAGGTCAATGTCTAGGTTTCTAGCAAGCTCTTGGGCATCTTCAAGCGAGCCCTCAGAAGAATACGGTCCTGGCATTGCAAGCCCATGCACGTGTTTTGCACCAAGCGCATCCACTGCCAATGTTGCAACAACAGCAGAATCGATACCGCCAGAAATTCCAACCAACACATCTGAAAAGCCGTTTTTTCTCACATAGTCGCGAATGCCAACAGTAATGGCTTTCCATACTGTTTCTTCAGGTTCTAGTTGGTGCTGCTCACGGGTCTCGTAAGCTTGGGCTTTTTTGCTTTGGACCTCAAAGGTAAAAACTTCTGCCTTATCTATTGGGCAAGCATGAATTAAACTGCCATCAGGAGCTGTTACACATGAATTACCTGCAAAAACAACGCTATCAGAAGATCCGCATAAATTTGAATACAAAAAGTAGGCATCACAAGAATTTGCTATGGCAGACATGCGTGACAAATCATTGCACGCCGCAGGAGCAGCATAATCTGTTCCAAAAGCATCAGCGCTTATTTCTATTAAAATGTCCATGTCATTCAAAGATGATTCACGCGCAAAATGACGCCCTAAAAGAATGGCAATATTTAAGCCACCAGCGGTAATACCAGGGCAAATTTGATTATCTTGCTTTGCGGGAACACCAAGGCTTTCTAGCTGACCTTCTGCAGCAAGAAAAAGCTCTATATCGCAGCGATGTCTTTTTTCATCAAAGGCACTAAGACCTGTGACCAGTGAATATACAGAACATTCTTCAGCATATTTTTGCAAGGCCTTTTGAGCGTCTCGAATAAAAGTTTCATAGCTAATCATGCCTTCTATTGGAACGCCCGTAAGTGCGCCATTAGGAAAAACCAGCATGTCAGCGCCTTGTTTTTGAGCCATGTTATCTGCAAGCAGCATGGCATCAAGGTTGGATTCTAAATCTCCTGTACATGGATTTAATTGTGCAAGTGCTATCTTCATTTTTATTGCCTTTCGTGTGAGGGCTTTGTGCTTTGTGCAGCGGCGCACCTTTGTTTAGCGGCATCCGCGCAGCTAAGCTAATTTTTTATGTCATACCTTAAGTATACGCCTGAAGGGCTAAATCCGAGCCCTTGATAAAAGGATTTTCGCCCAGGCGTTGAAATTACCTGCATATATGTGCAATCTTGCTTTTTTGTAATCTCAATGGATGCATCCAATAAACGCTTGCATAAAGCAGGAGCGAACTTTTGCGCCATTTTGCCTGCTCCATATAGGTGCAGCTCGCGCACTATCGAATAGTTTTCTTTTTGCGGCTCTTTGCTGGAATCCTCAAAACAAGCCGCTTCAGCGCTAGGCGCTCCATCGCCCTCATCTGAATAGCTTTCTTTAAAAGGAAAGCTCAAGCGACACAGCGCAACAATCTTCTCATCGCAATTAAGCAGCTGCAAAAAATACTCTTGAGAAACATTTGTCTTGTATTTAAGCACGTCAAGGCTTAAATCTTCAACTTGCAAATCCTGCAAGTCCTGCGTGACAAGCTCTCTATGGCGCTCCCCATGGCGAACTTTTTGCAAGTCCTGTGTGCCAAGCTCTCTGTGCCTAATTTCTTGCACACAAAAATCCTGCTCTTTGAGCTTGTCATCGACCATTTGGCGCAAATTTGGCCTTTTATTTCCTGCCAAAATATCATTAGTAGAAATATCTCTCACCATCCGAGAAATTCTGACCCACGCACGTGACGCCTTAACACATTCCACACATAAATCCCTGAGCTCATCATCTGTATAAGGCGTCCATTTTCCTTGGGTATAAAGGGCTTCCAACTTTGTACCTTCCGTCAAAACGCAAGGATAAAGTTTAATCTCGTCACAAAGCCCCTCATCTGCCAAAAGCTTAAAACCCGCCAAGTCCTTTGCCACATCAGAGCAATACAAATTCAGCATGTAATGCGCATGAACCCGCATACCAAATTTTCGCGCCAAATCAAGCGCATAAAGCACCTTTTCCCTGCTCTGAGCACGTCCATTTGCAGCAAGAACTTGCTCGTCAAGACTTTGAACTCCAAGTTGCAACTTGTCACATCCAATGCGCATCATCTCTAATAAAGCCTGCTCATCAATGCAGTCAGGGCGTGTCTCCAAAGACAATCCAACACAGCGTGCCTGCGCTTTTTCGTTCTTAGAGATTTGCTCAGCCACATCAGCCCAGCTTGCAGTCTGCATTTGCGCCGCTCGTACATATGGGTTGTCTTTTGCCTCATAAAGGCGCTCGACTGCCTCGTTATATGTTATGAGCTGGGAGTTTACCTGTTCTTGCACAGGCGCACACCATTCTTCGATTTGTGCATGCTCGTTTGGAATTTTGAGGTCAACATATCTTTGCTGACGCGCTGACACGTCGTCGTTTTGCCAGGTTAATAATGGCGCGCCTCCTGCTTGTTTTTCACTTAATAATGACGTGCCCCCCGTTTGCTTTTCACCTAATAATGGCGAACACCCATCTAGATTTGTATCTTTGCCCTGCAATGTTGGCTCATCTTGTTCTGCATGTTGCTGCGACTGTGGTGTTCGCCCACCTTTAGCTGCGTCCCCATAGTCAGCAAGGTGTTCGCCACCTTTACTAGAACGCCCACCTTCACCTGCACAAAACGCGCTGAAGCTGGGGATGTGCGCGCTGTCCCAGTCGTTGAGTGCGCGATACATTTCTGAGGCAAACCATAGGCGATAGCCTTCTTCGTAGCAGGTCCACGAGCCGCCTAAGATAACTAGCTCGACTTCTTCTATTGGGTGGCCCATCAAGTAAAGCGAGCGCAGACGTCCCATGACCTGCAAGTATGGGTCAAAAAAGCAGCGCTCGGCGCGCTGGCAGGCTGGTTCTGCGTGAAGATAACTTTTTGGCATGGAGACATCGTTAGGGCAAAAAATGCAAGCTCCAGGGCATGAATGTGGCTTGGTCAGCACTGTAATAGACACAACCCCAGAAGCGCTGCGTCGCGGCTTTAACCTGAGTGTCTCTAGCAGGCGGCTCTCTAACTCTTCATCCACATTCCAGCTGCTCCAACGCGCAAAATCGTGCTCTTTGACCTCAAAATAAAAAGGCAAAATTTTGCGCTTGGCGTACTTTTTTATTGCAGCGCGCTCTTGCCTGTTATAGTGCATAATCAGCGAATTAAGTTCGTCTGCCTGTAACGTTTTTTGACGCCGCAAAACGTTTAGTATGTCGCATAAAAGTTGTTCCATAAAAGATAATTTTAGCAAATGATGTGTGCAATATTGCTCAATGTGGCAAGGTATGCTACAGTAAAACAAAAATTCAACAAAAGAAAGGTGTGTATGAGCAGTTCAGAAACTTATGCGGGCGAACACGGTGCTGGAGGCGCTGGCGCTGGAAGTTGTGGCGGCGCTGGCGGTACGGGCGCTGCGACCCAAACAAGCGCGCAGCCTAACCCAACAACCAGCGCAAACTCAAAAAACACAGACCCTTATGCAAGCATAGAAGAGCTTTGTGAGGAGCTAAAAGCAGGTCATCTAATCATGATGATTGATGACCCCGACAGAGAAAACGAAGGCGACCTTATCTGTGCCGCTCAATATGCTAGCACGCAAAACGTCAATTTTATGGCAAGCAATGCCAAGGGTCTCATTTGCATGCCAATGTCGCGCGAGCACGCAAAACGCCTGCAAGTGCCCCAAATGGTGACCGAAAACACCGACAATCACGAGACCGCTTTTACCGTCTCTATAGATCACATTTCAACGACAACTGGCATTAGCGCAGCTGAGCGCTCTATTACTGCCATCAAGACCGCTGAGCCAACAAGCAAGCCGCAAGATTTCAGACGCCCTGGGCATATGTTTCCCTTGGTTGCAAAGAAAAACGGCGTGCTTGAACGCAATGGCCATACGGAAGCCACGGTTGACCTGCTAAAAATTGCCAATTTGCAAGAAATTGGTCTGTGCTGCGAGATTATGCGAGAAGACGGCACGATGATGCGTACAACAGAACTGCTAGAATGTGCCAAAAAGTGGAACATAAAGGTCGGCACCATCAAAAATTTGCAAACCTGGCGCAAATACCACGAGCACTTTGTCCAATGCGTTGCAAAACCGCTGCTCCCCTGCCGTTATGGGACTTTTCACGCGCACGCCTACATCAATAAACTTAATGGCGAACACCACGTCGCGCTCGTAAAAGGCGACATCGGAGATGGGCAAAATGTGCTCGTGCGCGTTCATTCGGAATGTTTGACGGGAGACACCTTTGGCTCGCTGCGTTGCGATTGTGGAGACCAGCTTGCAAGCGCCATGCGACAAGTAGAAAAAGAAGGCAGAGGCGTTGTGCTATATATGCGCCAAGAAGGCAGAGGCATTGGGCTTGTAAACAAGCTTAAGGCATATGAGCTGCAGGAGCGCGGCATGGATACGGTGGAGGCAAACGAGGCTTTGGGCTTTAATGCAGATGAGCGCGAATACTATATTGGCGCGCAAATTTTAGCAGACCTTGGCATAAAAACCATCAGGCTCCTCACAAACAACCCTGATAAAATGTATCAATTGGCAGATTTTGGCTTGGAAATTGTCGAGCGCGTCCCGATAGAGATACAGGCCAACACCTACGATGAAAAATATTTGGAAACAAAAAAGCAAAAGATGGGCCACCTACTGAAGATGAAGGGCTAGACTAATAAGGCAAAACTTGAACTAGGCAAGGCGCGAGGATTAAGCAAGGCGCGTGGCATAGCGACGTTATATAATGACGAACACCACGCGCGCTTTTAAGCAGAAAAACAAACGCACGCAAACGCAAGAAAGGACAAAAAATGAGCGTTTTTGAAGGAAATTTATATGGCAGTCAAAAGATTAGAATTGCCATTGTATGCAGCAGATTTAACGAATTTATAACTTCAAAACTTTTATCTGGTT
>CAVEKR010000095.1:0-5545 GCA_963616365.1 Bacteroidaceae bacterium | reverse complement strand
AGTAAGTCCTGTGCAATTTTGAAAAAGATATCCGCCTAAGGTAGTATCACTTGAGGCTATTTCTACAGAAGTAAGACTAGTACAACCTAAAAATGCCTTATCCCCAACACTTGTAACAGTTGCAGGAATTGTAAGGCTGGTAAATGCCTTAGCACAACTACTAAAAGCAGAAGCGCCTATAGAAGTTACAGCAGAAGGAATAGTTACATCTGCAAGGGCTGCACAGCTGCTAAAAGCAGAAGCACCTATGGAGGTCACAGTAGAAGGAATAGTTATACCTGCAAGAACTTTACAGTTACTAAAACAACTATCTGGAATAGCAGTAAGCGCATTTGGAAGCGTGGCACTTGTTAGTGCACTGCAAGTTTGAAATGCAGAGGCTCCAATAGTTGTAACGCTATCTGGCACTGTAATGGAGGTGAGCTTTGTGCATGACATAAATGCCTTTTCTCCAATTGTTGTAAGAGTGCTTGGAAGCGTAATGCTTGTTAATGCACTACAAGTCTGAAACGCAGATGCTCCAATTTCTGTAAGATTATTTGAAAGCGTAACAGAGGTAAACTTTGTGCAACCTTGAAACGCAGAGGCTCCAATAGTTGTGACACTATCTGGCACTGTGATGGAGGTAAACTTTGTATTTGTGCAACCCTGAAATGCAGAGGCTCCAATTGTTTTAACACCATCTGATATCGTGACAGAAGTAATCTTTGTGGCTTTTAAGAAAGCCTTATCTTCAATACCAGTTACGTTATAGGTCGTACCAGCAGCTGATGTAACACTAGCAGGAATTGTTATATCACCACTATAGCTTTTGGATTGAGTATCACTTACGTAAGCTACCGATGCCGTACCATCATCATTTAATGTATACGGTATGCTGTCAATGGTTTCTGCAGCTTGTGCGTTTGCTGCCCAAATAGCAGCAAAGCTCAATGCGCAAAGCATAACAACAACCGCACACATAATGCGCGCTTTAGTAAATACTTTTTGCGAAAGCGCACAAGTAGTAGTGCTTGTTTTCATACTTGAAAGTCCTTTCTTTTCTTTTACTTTCATTCTTTAACCTTTCTTATCTTATTGGGGCTTGTTCCTTTTAAAATCCATTTTTATTAGACTATGGTGTATAGTGACCCCAATGTTTTAGGTTCTTATTTTGTTTGAACACGCCTTTGTGTATTACAAAAACTATAGTTCAAAACGATAATTCACATCATGTTTTTATCATCTCGGTATTCCTCCAATCTGTATCTAAACGCTACTTATTACTACTATTAGAATTATTATTGGTATTTGAATTATTGTTGCTGGCGCTTGAACTTGAGCTGTTGCTGGCGCTTGAGCCGCTAGAGCTCGAGCCGCTGCCAGTGCTAGAGCTCGAGCCGCTGCCTGAGCCGCTTGAGCTGCCGCTGCTTGAGCTACTGCCAGAGCTTGAGCTATCAGTGCTAGCGTCATCTGTTTTGTCAATCTTTTCTAAAACATACATTTTGCCTGTAGAAGGGTCTTCATACGCTTCTCCTTTATAGACATACAAGCCCTTGCCCTCACTTTTAGAAGACATGAGCTTGTCCATGTCAACAGATTCTGAGAGCTGGTCTTTTTCTATAACCTCTGTTTGAGACACATTCATCGACACGTTCCAATACACAGCCAAGGCCACTAAAAGCCCGCAAGAAAAAACCAACATGACGTCTGCCAAGTTAGCAAGTCCAGACATTGGGTCTTCATCCGTTGATACAAAACGAGAGGCAACTTTTGAGCGGCGCTTAATCATTGCACACCACCAAGCCCATTTGTTTGGCGAACACCCTGCTCGTTTGTTTGGCGAACACCCTGCTCGCCGCCCGCATAAGCGTTTGCGCCTGCTGCGCTTGGCACGCTTGCCGCGTTTGCGTTTGCTATATTAGCCGCAGCACCCGAAGCTACTGGGGGGCATGCCATATTCACACTTGGCGCGCTCAAACCAGCCGCATTCACCGCCGTGCCTGACGCCGCCGCGTTTGCGCCCGAAGCGACCGTGGTGTTCGTCATGAAAACACCCTGCTTAAATGCCTCGTCTGCCTTTTCTTGGACTATGTTCATGGCGGACTCTAGCGCGCTCATGTAGTCTTCGTACCAATATTTGTGCAGCTTAGATATGCCAAAAGCTATGGCAGAAACTATCAAGCCTGCGACAGTTGTATCAAATGCCACGACAAGCGAATTTGAAAGCGTCGTCATATCCCCACTTGAAAGCGCCATGACGCCTGGACCTAGCGGAATAAGGGTCCCCATCAGGCCAAACATTGGGGCTACGCGCGTGGCAAAATCTGTTCTCATGATGATGTGTTGATAGCGCAGCTCTTCTTCAGAAAGCAGCCTTGTTGCAAGGGCTTCTCGCACTTCTGTGTTTACGTTGCGCATGTTAAAGACCTCGATTAGCGCTGCTCTTTGGCGGCGCAAAAGCCCGCTTGTTTCAATGACGGCCTCTACTTGGCTTAAGTCTGCTTGAGAAATGTCGCGGCTAAACTTTGGCATTACAGATTTAAAATGACGCCTTTCGGTAAAAAATTCGACAAGCAGTGCGCCCAGTTCTATAACGGCATACGCTGCAAAAAGCAAAAGCACAACCATTACAGGTACAAGCAGTACCTGCGCAAGCTGGTGTATGACTGTTTGGATACCTTGCATATTTTTCTAACTAACTCCTTTGACAAGATTTTTAGAGACATGTCCGCCTTTGACGTGAATACTAGGAGCACTAGCGCCAGGTCCGCCTTTGCCGCCTTTGCCGCCTTTGCCAGGCCCGCCGCCCTTAGAGACAGGCTCGCTAAGCTGGCGTCTATAGCTTCTACCTCTGCTATATGCACCTGCAAAAAAGGCAGCAACCAAACCTGCAATCAAGGCAATAACAAGTCCTGTTTGGACAGGGGCTTCTGTAAATGCCTTTTTTAGCACTTCTACAACTCTATATGCTGGGTCATCGGATTGTGCCTCTTGAGCCTCTTCTTGAGCTTGGGCGTCATCTTGTGCCTCATCTTGAGCTTCGTCTGTTTGCTCTTCTGGTGTTTCTGCCTCAGGTTCTGGAGTTTCAGGGGTTTGCGTACTTGTAATTGGCAAAGGAACATCTTGCTGCTTTGGCTCCTCTTGCTCTTGGGTTTCTTGAGGGTCTTGAGGTGCGTTTTCTGTAATCTCTTCTATCAGGTCAGGGTCTATTGTGTCTTCTGTGGTGTCATCTGCGGTATCTGGGTCTGTGGTGCTATCTGGAACTATATCGCTGCTTTTATCAGAGTCAGAATCTGTATCAGGGTGTTCGCCACCCTTATCATCTGTATCTGGAACAGTATCTGTATCCGCATCAGCGTCAGAGTCTCCGCTGCCGCCGCCCTTGTCTCCGTCGCCTTTGTCGCCGCCGCCTGCATCGCCACTGTCACCACTGTCATCTCCTGAACCGTCATCAGGCACAACAGAGCCGCCGTCATCATCGCCGTCTCCGTCACCTGAGCCGTCTCCGTCGCCATCGCCTGAGCCGTCACCGTCGCCCGAGCCGCCGTCATCAGGATAGAGCTTTTTGTATTGGTCATATGTCATAACAGAGCTGAGCTGCCCTGCTGTCATGGAATTGTCGCGCAACAAAATGTCTTCGCGCCATTTTTCGATGTCGTCTCCCAGGTAGACAAAATTGGCAATGCCGCTGCCCGTAAAGGCGTCTATGCCAATTTCTGTAACCCCGCTAGGGATAAACAGGGTCTTTAAGTTTGTGCAGCCCTCAAAAAGCCCAGCACCAATGACCGTCATACCCGCAGGTAAAGTGATGGATTCGAGGCTTGTCATGTCTTTGAAAACAGAGGCGTTCCAGGGGCGGCCTTGGTTTCCAAACTTAGTGCCAATTGTTGTAACAGAATCTGGAATGACCAGGTTTTTAATGCTTGAGCAGTCTTTGAAAACAGAATCGCCAATCTCTGTGATGTTTGACGGAATGTCTAGCCCTTCAAGGGACGTGCAGCCTTGAAAAAGGCCTCCTGCCAGCCTAGACATTGATTTAGAAAGCGTAACCTTTTTTAGCGACGTGCAATCAAGAAACGCGTTTGCGCCAATTTCTGTCAGCGAGTCTGGCAAAACGACCTCTACAAGAGATGCACAGCGCCTAAACACTCCCTGCCCCATGGTTTCTACGCCGTTGCCTAGGTCAAGCTCTGACAGCGCCGTACAATCTGAAAAAGCCCAGTCCCCCACTGTGCGCAAGGTGTCTGGCGCCTTAAATGACACAAGCGAGCTGCAATTGGCAAAAGCAGAGTATGCGACCTCTATAAGATTTGTGTTTGTGGCATCAAAGCTTGTCAAAGATGTACACTTGCTAAAAGCGTTTGCCCCAATCTCTTCTAAAGCGGCAGGTAAATCTAGGTGTTCAAGCGCGCTGCATTTTGCAAATGCGCTGCTATCTATTGTTGTTATGCCGCTTGGCAAATTAACGTTTTTTAATGACGAACACCCGCCAAAGGTGTAATTTGAAATTTCTGTAATGCCACTTGGCACGCTGATTGATGTCAAGCTTGAGCAATTTTGGAAAGCGTAAGAGCTAAGGTTAGTCAAGCCATCTGGCAAGTTGATACTTGCAAGAGATGTGCAGCCATCAAAGGCAGACATTGCAATTGAGCTTACTTGTTCTGGCAGGGTAACTGCTTGAAGAGATGAGCACTCCTTAAAAGCAGAAGAGCCAATCTCAATTAGACTATCTGGCAGGTAGACGCTTTTTAGCGCCGTGCAAGAAGAAAACATTCCAACAGGTAAAGCGTCAAGTTCTGCAGAAATATCTGCGGTCTCTAGAGCTGTGCAGCCACTAAAGGCACTTGAGCCAACTTCTAAAATGGTATCTGGCAAATCAAGGGATTTTAGTGCCGTGCAAGCAGAAAAAGCACGAGCGCCAATTGATTGGATTGTGGAAGAAAACTCAATGGATGTAATGTTAGCATTGCCCTTAAAAGCCTCTTTTCCAATGGCAATAACGGTATATGTAACGCCATCTTTTTCTATTGTGTCTGGCAAGCTGACCGCACCAGAAAGGCTTGGGTTAGCTGCTGTTATGGTTGCTGTTTTAGTCTGTTCGTCATAAGTATAACTATAATCTCCATCAAATTCTGGAGCATCGTCTTGCGTATAAATTGGCTCTATGGTCAGGCTGTCTTGCACATCTGTATAACTGGCACTCCAACCAGTAAAAGTATAGCCTTTGCGCGTCAAAGGCTGTGGCGCTATGGCAGAGCCGCCTTGGACAATTTCTTGAGAAGATAAAACTCTGCCTGCATAGGTCATAAACTTAACAGTAAAATAAAAAACGCTGTTTTCTATAAAAGCACCATCTTCTATCTGCGGCTTTTTGCCCTTAAAAACAACTTTCATGGGCTCTGTTAGCGCCTCTTGCGCATCTTTATCAAGGTAGAACGCACCCTTTGCAATCTTTGTTATTGTATCTGGCACAACAACAGAGCTAAACTCAAGCCCATAGCTTGCACTTGATTCAAGAGCCACAACCGTATAGGCCTGCCCTGCAAGAGTTTTTCTTACAATG
>CAVEKR010000094.1:0-5558 GCA_963616365.1 Bacteroidaceae bacterium | reverse complement strand
TTTATTATTGATTGATTTGCGTTGAGCCGCATGATTGCGTGTTTATGGCGAACACCACGCCAGTTGTAAGCATTGCAACAATGGTGAACGCCACAGCGGCTGCAAGCGCCATAATGGTGGCGTGCCCCCACGGCGGCTGCATGATTGAATGTTACAAAACACAAAGGTGCTAGACACGCAAAAGACACGAGAGGTACTAGATAAGCTAAACGTGCGGAAAACGCTAGAAGAGCTAAAGACACTACTTGCGCGAGAGGCTAAAAGCGCAAAATGCATGAGAAGCAATAAAGGCGCTGAAAACGCTATGGAATATTTTGGAGAAAGATTATGCAAGAACAATTTTTAGAGGGCAAGCGGGCGCTTGCAGAAAGCTTGAATGCAAAAGTGCCCATTGAGCGCATTTATGTAAGCGCTGCTGCGCGCAAGGATAAAACAGTGTTTAACCTGCTTGAGCGTGCCAAAAAGCGCGGCGTGCAAACTGTTTTAGCAACAAACGAACAGCTTGATGAACACTCGCAAAATCATGCTCATCAAGGCATAATTGCAGCTATTGCCCCCTATGAATACAAAAAACTCTCAGACTTAATAAAACTAGCACAAAATAAAAAAAATGCCCTGATTATTGCCACAGACCACATCACAGATGCTGGCAATTTAGGTGCAATTATAAGAAGCGCAGAGGTCGTAGGTGCTAGCGGTCTGCTCATCCCAAACAAGAGAAATGCCCGCATAACGGCTGCTACTTATAAAACATCGGCAGGGGCTGTGGCACACCTGCCCATTGCCATGGAGGCAAATCTGGCTCGCAGCCTAGACAGGCTAAAAGAAGAGGGATTTTGGATAGTTGGTGCCAGCGAACGCGCAGAAACCACACTATGGGACGCACCACTCTCTGGAAGAATTGTGCTGGTAGTTGGCAGCGAAGAAGAAGGGCTTGCAGCGCTCACAACCAAAACCTGCGACCTGCTTGTAAGCCTGCCGCAAAAAGGCAAAATAGAGTCCCTAAACGTAGCACAAGCCACCACCGTTTTGGCTTATGAATGGGCACGCCAATGCTCCCTATAAACAAGCATGGTGTTCGCCATGCGCAAATGCTCTTTGCCGTATATATTGGTGAACACCACAGTAATGGCAAGGCGCTGCAATAATGATGAACGCCACGGCAGTGGCAAACATTGCAAATAACACCACAAAACCGCAGCTTAAGAGAGTAAGGTAAAGATAAATGCAGAGAAAAAGAGCGCTTATTATAGATGGATACAATGTCATCAGGAATAATGACTGCTATCAGGTTGAAGACCAAGAAGATTATAGTAGCGAGGATACCTGGAACAAAGCACGTCAGAGCCTTATAAATGACGCTGGTCTGCACGCCAACCAAAGTTATGAGCGCTGCGTGGTGGTTTTTGATGGAGCAGGCAATGAGTCTTCAGTTGGTGAGCCCAAAAATATTGCAGGTGTTGAGGTGATATTTTCTCCCTATAAAGTGAGCGCAGACAGCGTAATCGAGCGCCTAGCACACAATATGCGCGAAGACGGCTTTGAAGTTGTTGTTGTAAGCAGCGATGCCACCATTCAAAGCACAGTTTTTGGTGGTGGGGTAAGCCGTATGAGTGCTCTTGGCTTTGGGAGCGCCAGCAAAATTGACAAACAAGAACTGGATGAACAAAAACGCCAGCTTAGCACTCGCTCGAGCAATATCGCTTCTAAAATAAATCCCGATGTAGCCAAAAAACTCCATGATTTTGTGCGAGGGAACGGGGAGCTCTAAGCGTACAAAACTCGGAAAACCTCAAGCTTGGGAAGCCTCAGCTTGGGAGACTTCCGCACATTTGCTTGCTTTAGCGCATGCATTAGCTGGTCTCTTAATTTTCAAGTCCAAGTTCTCGCAGCAAGCAGCCCATAACAACAGGAATTGCCTTATAAAGTGGCTCTGTAAGAGCTATGTCAAAGTCCTCAGGTTCTGCATCAAGCATTTGAGTGCAAATGCAGGTAATATCTGCCTCATGTCCAGCAAGCGCTGCGTTGTTAATAACATCAATAACTCGCAGGTCATGCAGTGTATGTAAAACAGTATGTTCTGCCATGTCTTCTGGACTTAGCACATAAACTGAACCCGGGGCAACTTTGCTTTTATCTCCAAAATCAATAACGTCAATGATGATTATCTTGTCGTATTTTTCTATATAAGGAACAAAACTCATGCCCATAGTAGCGCCATCCATTACAGGAATACGACTGTCTTTACTGTCATAATCTTGGCTGCCACAAAAATGCTCCATCAAAAAATCTACATGCGCCTCATCAAAATGCTTTAATGCTACATTACGGTCTGTGAGCACTTGAAACATATAAGGACCAAAACCTTCATCGCGCATGAGCATGTTTCCCATGCAAGCCACAAGCGTCTTAGGGTGTTTGCCATTATTGCTCTGTGTAGTTCCAATAGGGTGTTCGCCATTATTATTTGTAGCACTAGTGTGGTGTTCGCCAACGTTATCAATAACACCTAGTTCCAATTTTTCATCCATACAATTTTTCCTCATTCCTTATAATTTTTTACCGCAGCCTAAATTGCCGCAGCCTAAATTGCCACAGCCACACACTCTGCCGCAGCTACAAGCTCTGCCGCAACTCCAAATCTCAGCGCAGCCTTGACAAAATCGTCCACAATTTTTTCCAAATATGCCAAACTTGTGAAAGATTGCCTACTAACAAAAAATTTTTCTTGCTATTCAAAGTCCGTGCGTGTATTATAGAACAGTTCGCTTATCGCAGCCCCGTGAAACTGCAGTAATTGAACATAAACTAAGTACGAAAGGATTCATCCGTGAAGACTTATTATGCAAAGCCTAGCGAAGTCCAGCGCGAATGGCTTTTGGTTGATGCAACCGACCAGACTTTGGGTCGTTTGGCTGCTGCCGTGGCAAAAATTTTGCGTGGCAAAAACAAGCCAACCTACACCCCACATGTTGATACGGGCGACTTTGTCGTGATTATCAACGCAGAAAAGATTAAGACAACTGGCACTAAGGCAACTGAAAAGACCTATTATCGCTACTCAAATTATCCTGGCGGTTTGAAGTCTGAAACCTTTGCCGAGGCCATGGAAAAGCACCCAGAGCGCATTATTGAGCACGCTGTTTATGGCATGCTCCCTAAAAACACTCTTGGTCGCAAAATGGGTCGCAAGCTCAAAGTGTATGCTGGTCCTGAGCATCCACACCAGGCACAAAACCCTCGTAAAATAGAGCTGGAGGCATAAAATGGCTAAAACAGAAGCAGTATATCAAGGCACTGGGCGTCGTAAGAATGCCGTAGCTCGCGTCAGACTTATTCCAGGTTCTGGCAAGATTGTCATCAACAAGCGTGAGGCAAGCGAATATTTTGGTCGCCAAGCACTCGTTGACTATGCAACCACGCCTTTTAAGGTAACCAACACGGTAAACCACTTTGACGTGTTTGTAAACATGCACGGCGGCGGAACTTCTGGTCAAGCAGGCGCTTTGCGTCATGGCATTGCTCGCGCTCTTCTTGAGGCAGGCGACTACCGCGCAGACCTCAAACGTGCTGGTTATTTAACACGCGATGCTCGTATGGTCGAGCGCAAGAAATACGGCTTGAAAAAAGCTCGCAAACGTCCACAATTCTCAAAGCGTTAATTTTTCAGCGTATTTGGCGTTCTTTGGGAGCGCCTTTTTGGGGAGCGTTTTTGGAGCGTTCTCCCAAGATTTTTTTGGGGCGTTTTTTCAAAGCGTCTTAAACATGAAAGAGACCACACAGTCGACATCAACAGTCGATTATGTGGTCTCTTTCTTTATGGTATAGATTTTGGGAGCTTTAGTGGATAATTATGGCGAACACCACGTTTGTGTGCCGCGTAATAATGGCGAACATCACGCTTGCATGGCGCATAATCATGACGTGCCCCCACGGGCGCAAGTTAGCATGCCCGTGTGGTGTTCGCCATTAAAATTTTTCTGATAAAGCTATTTTGCGACATTTAGCGGAACGCAGGCGCGAACAATCTGTCCTGTTGGGACTTTAACATCCATGACATAGGCTTCTGCGTTATAAATGTGGCGCAGGATTTCTGTTGTAATGCACTCATCTGGAGTGCCTTCTTTTAGCACAGAACCCTCATCCATAACAACCACTTTGTCCGCGCAAAAAAGCGCATGGTCTGGGTCGTGCGTTACCATGATAACGGCCTTGCCCATGCGAGAAAGCATGTGCATGCGCGACAATACAAGCTGCTGGTTGCCAAAGTCAAGAGCGGCTGTTGGCTCATCCATAATCAAGATGTCAGATTCTTGGGTGAGCGCGCGAGCAATCAAGACAAGCTGCTGCTGACCTCCAGAAAGCCCAGTATAATCCTTGTGTGCAAGGTGAGTAATGCCAAGCAACTCAAGGGCTTGCATTGCAACGTTTCTATCTCTTTGCGTTGTGCGAGCAAGCAAGTTTACATAAGGCGTGCGTCCCATAAGCACAACATCTGCCACCGTAAAAGGAAACGGCGGGGTGTGAGCTTGCGGAATATAGGCAAAATGCCTGGCGCGGCGGCGCTCTTCCATTTTAGAAATGTTTTCTCCATCAAATTCAACAGAGCCTCCAAGCTGCGGCAAAAGCCCCATAATGGCCTTGAGGGTTGTGGTTTTTCCGCAACCGTTTGCTCCGATAATGCAAACAAATTCTCCAACATGAACATCAAAGCTTACCCCATGCACAATTTCTACTGGCTTCTTTTTTCCATAGCCGCAATGCAGGTCTTTGATAGTGAGAAGCTGGTCGCCTAGGTTTCTGGTAGGGCGCTCGTCGTCTTCTGCATCAAAGGCTTTCATTTGCTCTATTGCTTGAGAGTAGCGCTGCGCTATTTCTTCTGCGCTAGTAGGCTGGGCTGGCGTTTTTTCTTGGGCTTTGCTTTTGGCGAACACCTCACTAGTAGCGCCTGCAGCGGCGGCGCCTGCGTTAGCAATCTGAGCCACCTTCTCTTCAGCTGCCACTTCCTGACCAGCGCCTTCTTGCTGCACAGCACCCTCTTGCTGCGCTGCATCTTTGGCAGCGCCTGCTTTGATAGCTTTTTGTGTAGCCATTAGTTCCACCCCCTCATGTTCTTTTTGAAGATGAAGATAAAGAACGGCACACCCAAAATTGAAGTAAGGATGCCGATTGGTATTTCAAGAGACATCAAGAGGCGCGATAGGTTGTCAACCAAGAGCAAAAAGCCTGACCCTATGAGCATTGATGTGGGAAGCAGCACTCTATAATTTGGTCCTACTATGGCGCGCGCAAGGTGAGGTATAACAAGACCTATCCAGCCAATAATACCTGCTATAGCTACGGATGCGCTAGTAACTAATGTTGATCCAAGAATAACCCAAAAACGCGTGGCGCGCGTGTTTATGCCCATGGCGCGAGCTTCTTCGTCTCCAAAAGAAAGCACGTTGAGTTTCCATGATTGAGTAAGCAAAATGATAAATCCAGCCAAAATTGGTATTGCTACCAGCAGGTCTTCAACCCGCGACCTTGAGAAAGATCCCATGAGCCAAAAGGTAATC
>CAVEKR010000093.1:0-5595 GCA_963616365.1 Bacteroidaceae bacterium | reverse complement strand
CCCTGCTGCAACAAATACGGCTCATAAACATCCTCGATAGTATCTGGCTCTTCTCCCAAGGCACTTGAAATGGTGTTTAGCCCAACAGTCTTGCCTTCAAAAGTTTTGACCAAAAGCTCCAAAATAGCATTATCCATGCTGTCAAGTCCAAGAGAATCAACCTTAAAAAACGTCAAAGCCTCATCTGCAACCTCGCGAGTAATTTTTCCTTCTGCGCGCACTTGGGCATAATCTCTAACACGTTTGAGCAGCCTGTTTGCAAGGCGCGGTGTTGCTCTTGATCTGGTAGCAATCTCGTTAGCGCCTGCCTCATCAATATCAACATTTAAAATATGCGCCGAGCGAACAACAATTTCTCGCAGCTCATCTGCCGTGTAATAGTCAAGGTGAAACGAAACACCAAACCTATCACGCAACGGTCCTGTCAAAAGACCAGTGCGCGTAGTAGCAGCAACAAGAGTAAACGGCGGCAAATCAAGACGAATGGAGCGTGCAGATGGTCCTTGCCCTATAACAATGTCAAGAGCAAAATCCTCCATTGCAGGATAAAGCACCTCTTCTACCACCTTGTTTAAGCGATGAATCTCGTCAATAAACAACACATCGCCTTCTTCCAATAAACAACACATCGCCTTCTTCCAAGTTGGTAAGTATTGCCGCCAAATCTCCCGCGCGTTCTATGGCAGGCCCACTTGTCGGCTTAAAACTAACGCCTAGCTCGTTTGCCACAACACCTGCAAGCGTTGTTTTTCCTAATCCTGGAGGCCCAGAAAAAAGCAGGTGGTCAAGGGACTCTTCACGCTGCTTTGCTGCCTCAATCAAAACACCCAAGTTCTCCTTGATGCGCGTTTGACCCAAATACTCGTCAAGCGACTTAGGTCTCAAACTCTTATCGTTATGCGCCTCTTCTTCTGTCTCTTTAGAAGACATAAAGCGATTTTTTGCCAAAAGCGCAGCACTATCAGGGTCTAGCTCGCCCAAATCGTCGGCTTCCCAAACCATGAGCACCTCCTTTCTTCATAACTAGCTATATATGGCGCGCCACCACATTCATACAACTTACTAGTTTTGCATGCCGCGCCACTATATTCACGCAGCTTGCTAACTTTATGCAACTTACTAATATACAACTTACTAACCAAACTTACTAACGCGTTTTGCCTAATGAGCAAAGCGCATACCTAATTGCCTCTTCTACACTAGAGTTTGGCGAACACCCCTCTAGCGCAGCATTAATCTCCACTTCTTTAAAGCCCATTGAGCGTAACGCCTGTTGAGCCTCTACAATCTCTTTGCTAAAGCCAGCCATACCAAGACCAGCAGATTTCCCCCCAGCGCCAGCGCCGCCAGCGCCCGCACCAGCACCAGCACCAGAGCCAGAACCAGCACCATCAAAATCAGCACTATTTATGCCCCACGAATCATCTTTAAAGCTATCTTTTAGCTCCATGCATATGCGCTGAGCTATTTTTTTGCCAACACCTTGAGCTTGAGAAATAGCAGTAAAATCTTGGGCGACAATAAGCTGCGCCAACTCAAGCGGCTCAAAAAAAGACAAAATAGCAAGTGCTAGTTTTGGTCCCACATTTTTAATGCTAATGAGCAGCTCAAACATTGCCTTTTCTTGCTCTTGAGCAAAACCAAAAAGAGACAGGGCGTCTTCTTTGACCTGCAAATAGGTCAAAATTTGCACAGGCTCATCAACGCTTGGGAGCTCTGCCAAGCTCTTGGTAGAAACCTGTATAAAATAGCCAACGCCACCTACATCTATGATGATGCTTGATGGGCTTTTTGCAGCTAAATTGCCACGCAAATAAGCAATCACCTGCGCCTCCTTTTCTTAAACCTCATGCATTCTTCTCTTTTTCAAGCGCCATCTTTTTCAAGCGCCACCGCCGCCTTTCCAGCGCCATATCTTGTTCACTTGACCATCGCACGCATTTTAGCAGTCGCCGCGCCCCAGCCGCCACGCTCCAACGCCGCACCTCAACCACTATGCATTCTTCTCTTTTTCCAGCGCAGCCGCAACACGTTTTTCAAACGCACGTTGAGCTTGAGCTTGAGCCTTTTTAGTAGTGCCAACATCAAGCCCGTAGGCTTCTTTAACGCTTTTTTGCAGCTCTTCTGCCTTACGCAAACGAACATAAGTAATCGCCGCTGCCAAAGCATCTGCTGCATGGTCAGGTCTTGGAATATGGTCAAGCCCCAAAATAGCACGAACCATATATTGAACCTGCTCTTTAGCTGCAAAACCCGTGCCAACAAGCGTCTTTTTAATCTGCGACGGGCTATACTCTCCATAAGCCAAGCCCTTACTTGAACATACAACCAGCGCAGACCCAAGGGCTTGAGCAGTAGAAATTGCAGAAACAGCATTTGCAGCAAAAAAAATACATTCTGCACTCATTGCCGATGGCTGATACTTATCTATAATCTCACTCAACTTATCATGAATAACTCCTAAACGCTGCGGAAGCTCTAGTTGCGGCTTTGTAGAAATACAACCATACGCCACTGGTTTAACTTGATTGCTAGCAACTCTAATTACCCCCCAACCAGTATTAGCAAGACCAGGATCTATACCTATAACAACGCCTTTATTCAACTGCCGTCCTTTCAAAAAACCAAACGCGCGCGCTCAAAAATGTACACTGCCAACTTCTGTATCTGCTATTATGGCGAACACCACACTAGCAGCAAACCAAAAACACCAAATCCAAAACCAACAAAACGTCTGTCAACATTAGCAAAACTAAAAGCCAACAAAGTCTCTACCAAAAAAAGAAACAAATGTTCGATAAATAGGATAACATAAAACTCTCTTGAGGCTTGGGAACTTTTAATTATTTGCTACAATATTTACAAAACAGTTACCACAAAGCTTACTGCATTACAAAACTTAGCGCAGAAGGCTCATTTTAAGAAAGGCACATCATGCATAAAACAAGCTCATCAAACACAACTCAGCGCGAACACGCTCCACAACAGACGCACGCTCCACAGCGCGCGCACATACAGCAGCACGCACATACAAAACAGCGCGCACACACAAAACAACACACTACAAGACAGCACGCGCGTGCAATATCAAAATTCGTCACATACGCGCTCGTCATAACCTGTGCGCTCCTCTTTACGCCAGCAGCTATAATCGCGCCCCAAACCCAAGCAACTCAAGCTCAAGCCGCAGCCCCCGCAGCCCACATGGCAGCCACCATCCCAGGTCAAGCAGGCTCAGACCAAGACCAAGAAGCCGCAGGTCAAGAAGGCAGCGACGCAGCTCAAACCGCCTCCCAAGCCTCCCAAACAAACGCCGCCGCCCCCCAAGCCCCCCAAAACTCAGCAAACTCAGCCACCCAACAAATCAACGCCATAAAGCTGGGCAAAGACTACGTTTGCGCAGGCAACAACGTTGAACTTGAGGACGCTCAAAAAATCGAATGTAACCTCATCGTAGCTTCAAGAACCATGGAAATTGGCGCTGCCCAAATTGCCGGCGACGCACTTTTAGCAGGTCAAGAGATTAACGTCAACGGCGCCACTGTAGAAAACAACATCTTTGCCGCAGGGGATACCGTAAACATAAACGCCACAACAACCAACGATGTTGCCATCGCAGCAAACACGGTAACCCTTTCTGGCAGCCAATATTACGCACACATTTACGCAGACACGGTTACGCTGTCCGGCAAATTTAGGACGGTTGACATTTCTGCAGCTCACGTCTTGGTAAAATCGGGGACAATCGTCTCTGACAAGCTCACCGTTTCTTCTGGTCAGGCGCCCGAAATTGAAAACGGAGCGCAGGTCAACTCCCTTGATTTCAAGCAAGCCGACAACACGATAACTGGAAACACGCTCTCAGAGGCTGCGCTCATATTCTCTCTAGTATTTACCCTGCTAGGAACATTTATTTGCGGACTTTTGCTCTTGCTGCTCTTTAGAACGCGCCCATTTGATCTTGCCGCCCAAAGATTTTGCAAGTCGCCCGCGCGCGTGCTTTTAACAGGGCTTTTAACCTGCGTACTCGTGCCGCTTATTGCAATCGTTTTGCTCATAAGCGTCATCGGCATACGCTCTATGCTGCTGCTTGTCTGCTTTGCGTTCTGCCTCGGGCTGCTCACCCTGCCGTTTACAGCGCTGGCTCTTGCACGCAAAATCTTCAGAAAGCTCAAAAAATGGCTTGGCGCAATATTAATGCTGGTCATCGTAGGCGCGCTGGCGTGCGTCCCGTTTGTCAACATCGCGGTCTACATCTTCTGCACGCTGTTTACCGTGGGTAGCATTGTCGTCTGCTTTTTTGACTGGAGAAAGTCCGTCAAGCAGTCAGAGCAGCCAGAAAACCCACAAAACGGCGCCCCTTCAAATAATAATAGCGTGCCCCCCGCAACTCCTATGCTTAATAATGGCGAACACCACGGGGCTTCTACTTCTAATAATGGCGAACACCCCGCTCTCCTTGCAGCAAATAATATTAGCGAACAACGCCCTGCCATGCATGAAAGCCACACTTCAAAAAGCTACGAGACTTCTAAAGAAACCCCTGCTGAAGACATTGTAAACTCCGATGAAAAAGAAAATCAAAATACTGCAAGTTTTGAGAGAATAGCTTCTATTTCTCAAGACTTAAAGCAATCTGGCAATAATAAGGAACAAAACAATGCCAGCTTTTTAGATAACATTATTCAAAATGAGGAGAGCAATCATAATGACAATAAAGACAAAACTGCAGAACAAGGTCTCTCTCAAGCAGAAGCGCTTTTGGCAAAATTAGCAAAACAAGCAGAGCAAGCCCAGCAAACTCAAGGAGTGCAAGACACTGCCAGTACAGAGCAGCAGCAAGTAGAACAAAAGCAAACTCGCAAATTTGATAGAGACGCTCAAGTGCAGGCAATCTTAACGCGCCTTCAAGAAAAGCAGGATAACCAAGACAAATAAAAAGCCGCGTCAAAAAAGCGCGACTTTCAAGCGTCAAACGACGCAGCCCCTTTTCTTGCCCAAGCCAAGCCCAGCGTGGTGTTCGCCACCCAAACAAGCAACAAAAAAGCCGCGCCAAAAAAGGCGCGGCCTCCGAGCCTAGCAGGGCGTTCGCTCTGTTCGCCAAAAAGCTACCCCTCAAGCGCAGCAGCAATCTCTTCTGTAATATCCATGGTGTGAGAAACGCTTTGCACATCGTCTAGCTCTTCGAGCGCATCGACCAGGCGCATGACTTTTTTGGCATCTTCAGGAGTAACCTCGGTTGGATTGTTCGCATTAAAGACCAGCTCAGCGCCCTTAACCTCTACGCCTTGATCCTCAATGCCTTTTTTGACAGCCATCAAATCTGAAGGCTCAGTCCAAACGACCCACTCTTCTCCAGCGTCTTCATAATCATCGCCGCCAGCCTCTGTAATGACCTCAAAAAGCTTGTCCTCATCCGCACAATGCTCCTTGTCAATGGTAATCTGACCTTGGCGTTTAAACTGAAAAGCAACGGCCCCGCTGGTTGCAAGATTTCCGCCAGCGTGATTAAAAGCACTGCGAACATCAGCCGCGGTACGATTGCGATTATCCGTCAAGCACTCAACATACAGACCAATACCAGCAGGTCCATAG
>CAVEKR010000092.1:0-5638 GCA_963616365.1 Bacteroidaceae bacterium | reverse complement strand
GTCGATGTGTTTCCGCCTTATGCAGATAATTTGATTCGCGTGGAGTTTTTTGGAGATGAGATAGAAAGCATATTTGAGGTAGACCCCTTAACAGGTGAGCCGCAGATGGAGTTTCAAAGCGTGCCCATATGGCCAGCCAGCCATTATGTTACAAGCCGCCCTAATGTAGAGCATGCCCTGACTACTATATCTGATGAGCTGCGCCAGCGCATGACCGAGCTAAAAGATGACGGAAAGCTTTTAGAGGCACAGCGCCTAGAGCAGCGAACATCTTATGACCTAGAGATGCTTGAAACCATGGGTTTTTGCACTGGTATAGAAAATTATTCGCGCCATTTGGATGGCAGAGAACCTGGACAAGCACCTTATACTTTGCTTGATTATTTTGGACGAGAAGGTTTTTTGACTATTATTGATGAGAGTCATGTAACCGTGCCGCAAATTAGAGGCATGCATGAAGGGGACAGAAGCCGCAAGATTACGCTGGTAGAAAACGGTTTTAGGCTGCCTTCTGCCTTGGATAATAGACCGCTTAGGTTTGATGAATTTGAGGAGAGGATCCCCCAATTTATCTATGTATCTGCGACCCCTGGGGACTATGAGCTTAAAGTAAGCGAGCAGGTAGTAGAGCAAATCATTAGACCAACAGGGCTTTTGGATCCAGAAATTGAAGTGCGCAAAACCAAGGGGCAGATTGATGATTTGTTGGCAGAGATTCAAGAGGTGGTTGCCAAAAACGAGCGCGTGCTCGTAACAACGCTCACTAAAAAAATGGCAGAAGAGCTCACAGATTACCTGCTTGATGCTGATGTTAGGGCAAATTATCTGCACTCAGATATTGGTACTGTTGAGCGTGTCGAAATTTTGCAAGACCTGCGTAACGGCAAATTTGATGTGCTGGTAGGAATTAACCTGCTGCGCGAGGGTCTTGACCTGCCAGAAGTAAGCCTCATTTGCATTTTGGATGCGGACCAAGAGGGCTTTTTGAGAAACCACAGAAGCCTCATTCAAACAATCGGTAGAGCTGCTAGAAACGTCTCGGGCCGCGTCATAATGTATGCAGACAAGCTCACAGATTCCATGAAGCAAGCCATTGATGAGACTAGGCGCCGCCGCAAAATTCAGATGGAATACAATGCAAAACACGGCATTGAGCCAAAAAGTGTTCGCAAGGCAATTAGTTCTATCATGGACGAGTTGACCGCCGACACATCCGAGGCGCAGGCAGATGAGGTGTTGGCAGATGAGATAAACAAGCTCGGCAAAGAGGAGGTTTTGCGCATGTTGGCCTCCATAGAAGAGCAGATGAGCGAGGCTTCATCTAAGCTCGATTTTGAGGCTGCGGCTCGCCTGCGCGATCAAGCAGTGAGTTTGCGAGCAAAGATTGAAAGCACAGATGAGCAAGACGCACTCCAAAGCCTTAAAGCTCACGCAAGACGCGGCTCAACTCATGGCACGCGCAAAAACCTCGGAAAACGCAAGAAGCACTAGTTTACTAAGCCCAATAATATTGGCGAACACCACACTAGCAGCTACGATGCTCATCAGGCGTTCTTTGTTAAAACTAGCAGGGGGGCACGCCATACTGAGAACCTCAAGCAGCAATTATGACATTCAAGCAATTCCGCTAAACTTAACAATGCAAAGCAAAATAAAAAGCGCCAGCACAACCCACATGACAATCCAGCATAAATGTTGTGGCAGTTTGGAGACGATAAAGCGCAAAAGCGGCCACAAAAGCCAAGTGTAGAGCGTGGCAATTGCGCCTAAGAGCACGTCGTTTACTATCCATGCTTGCTTGAAAATGTTTCCTGGCAAATAGGAGTTGTCCCACAGTGGGTATACTCCGTATTCGTCTGGGCGGTTAAGTATTAGCCCCATGCCTAGCTCCATGTCAAGGCATATGATGACTGCCAAAATGTAGAAAGCAAGTAGTGCTATATAAGGTTTCTTAAAGCGCTCTAGCAGCCAATTTTTAAGCGGAACTAGTGCAATTGAGCAAAGGCATGCTCCTATGCCATAGACCAAAAATGGATACATGAAGTCTTTATAGACCAAGGAGTCATCGGGCACGATATCAAAACAGGCGTCCATAAACAGGCAATATGGCACTTCCATCCAATGCCCTATTACAGAAAACACGCAAAAGGCAAAGACGATGTCGCGCCAAAAGCCTAGGGTCCGCCATTGGCGAACATAAGGTTTAGTTGGATCTTGTAAAAACTTAAAGCTCATAGTTTAACGTGGTAAATCGTGGGCAAATCGCGGGTATATACGGGCGGGCGCGGGCACATATGCAGGCGTGGGTACATATGCAAAAACAAGCGCGGGCAAGCACGCAAACTCGGGTAAAATGCAAACGCGCAGCTACCGTGGTGTTCGCCCGCAAAAACTAAGCTCAAAAAAACTAAGCTCACGAAAGGTTGATATAGTAAAGCGCCAGCAAAAAGGCAAATCCCAAAAAGACTACAAGAGAAATTATCTTCATGATGTCTTTGTTAATGCGCACTAATTGCGATTCTAAAATTGGATAAACAATCCAAGTAATAAATGTTGCAGCAAGTCCAAATGCCAGCGAGTTTACTAGGCAAATCTGACCCATAAAGTTAAAGGGGATTGTTCTGTAATCCCAAAGGGGCAGGCTGCCATCGGGCAGGGGCTGGTTGAGCACAAGTCCCATGGCAAGCTCTATTCCAGAGCAAACAATGCAACTTACCAGATAAACCACGATAAGTGCGACAAAAGGCGTTTTGATTTTTTTCTGAAGCGCATTTTTGAGCGGGAAAAACGCGAGCGCGCACACAACAAAACCTACGCCATACACCATAAAAGGATAAAGCCAATCGCTCCAAATTTGCGAGTTAGGGTCATAGACGCCAGGGATTATTCCAAAGCGGATAAGCATGCAATAGCCTGCTTCCATCCAATGCCCTACCACAGAAAACACGCAAAAATAAATCGCTAGGTTTCTCCAATAGCTAAACTCTTTTGGTCTGAAAAGTTGAGCTTCGTCTTTAAGGTCGTGGTCGCGAACATCTTTTGACCAAGGTTGTACCAAAACTGCTTTTGCACGGCGCGAAGTCGCAAAATAGATGATGACAATAATGTTAAGCACGGAATGGCCAATGCAATCAGAAATGTCGTATTCACCTGTGCCTAAGCCAATTATTGTTATACATGCAATGACAATTAAATACATTGTAATGACAATTGTGCGCGTATACTTTTTGCGGCGCCAAATAAGCCAAAAGGTAACAGCGTCGCAAAGAAGCGTTACCAGCGAAAAAGCATGTTCAGCGCTTAGGTTGGTCTCGCCTTTTGACAGGCTCATCAAATTTCCAAGAGAAATAATAACCTCGGCAATAACCAAAAAGAGCAAAAAGCGCATAAACCCAAGGTGGTGGGGGTTAGAAAAGTCCCTTTCTTTTGAATCTCCCTTTGGCGGTATGGGCTTATCGTAATCTATCGGCGGCTTTGGCATTTGGGAGCTTTGGTTGTTTTGGTTGGCGCTGTTCTGGTTGTTTTGCGTGGCGCTGTTTTGGTTGTTTTGCGTGGCGCTGTTTTGGTTGGCGCTGTTTTGGTTGGCGAACACCTCGCTCGTTTTATCTTGCTCTGTGGGTGATTTTGGTGTTGTTGCTGTTTGTTTTTTTTGTTTCACGCTTGCTTCTCCTTTTTACTGAAAGGTGTTTATAGTCCTGTGTCTTCGGGCAGCCCAAGGGCTATGTTCATGTTTTGTACGGCAGCAGCAGAAGCTCCCTTTCCTAGATTATCAAAAATTGAGATAATGCATGTTTTATCCTTATTGCCGCTTACAAAAAGTTCTAGTTTGGCACTTCCTGCAAGCTCTGCTGCATATATTGTTGGTGGGTTTTCGTTAGAGTCTTTGCTAAAAGGGCGCACTTGAACAAAGCCATTGCTGCCGCTTGTTTTTTTATAATGCTCATCTAATGCTTCATGAACTTCTTTTGCGTGGAGCACACCATTGAGCAGCTTATTATGCAAGACAATTGAAGTTGCCATGCCCTTATAATAATTAGAAACAATTGGAACAAATCCAGGGGCTATATCAAGCTTGCACATTTTTTGCATTTCTGGCAAGTGTTTGTGCTGCATGTTTAGACCATATAAGCCAGGGGAGCTTAGGAGTTGGGCGTGGTGTTCGCCCTGCTCATTGTTTTGGGCGTGGCGTTCGCCCTTTATATTAGTATCATCGTTGCCGCGGATGCACTGTTCGTTTTGCGCGTCTTCGCTCTCGTATTCGGCAATCATTTTTTTGCCACCGCCAGAATATCCCGTGATAGAAAAGCAGACAATCGGATAGTCTTTGGGCAATATACCTGCAAAAACAAGTGGAGCTGCAGCTGCAATAAAACCTGTTGCGTGACATCCTGGGTTTGCAATTCGCTTTGAGGCAGCTATTTTTTTACGTTGCTCATTTGAAAGCTCGGCAAAGCCATAGACCCAATCATCACAACAGCGGTGCGCTGTTGAAGCATCAATAATACAGGTGTCTGGATTTTGAACAAGCTTAACTGCGTGCAGAGCCTCTTTGTCTGGCAGGCATAAAAAAGCCACGTCAGCCATGTTAAAAAAGCGCGCACGCTCTGCATCGTCGTGGCGCTTATCATCATCAATTGTTAGAAGCTCCACGTCATTTCTAGCCTTAATTCTAGACACAATTTGTAGGCCCGTGGTTCCGCTTTGTCCATCAATATAAATTTTCGGTTTGTTTGTCATCTTTGACCTATTAGTAATTTCTGCCTTTGCTTATGCTTATGCGCCGCACGCTGCTCGTGTGGTGTTCGCCACCCTTGCCTTGCTAGCCACCCCCGTGGGGGCATGCCATTCTTGTGCCGCTTGCCACTAGGGTGTTCGCCACCTTTAAAATGCTAGCTACTCTCGGGGCGTTCGTCATTATTAATTTGCGCGCCGTTCTCGGTTTATTTGTCATGGCTTCATTTTACGTTTTTTTATACGCTTTTTGTGCAAAAAATGCGGGATTGCTTACCATCTACATTAAAATGGGCGTTTTGGCGTGTACCATTATCAACATGATTTTAAACATAGACAAAATTTCTAAAACTTATGGAGGGCGCACGCTTTTTACAGATGCGTCGCTTCGTGTTGAGGCGCGCAGTCGTTATGCTCTTGTTGGTCCTAACGGCGCTGGTAAAACCACCATGATGAACATAATTGCTGGCATAGAATCGCCAGATAGCGGCACTGTTACCTTTTCTAAGGGGGTGCGCGTTGGCTATTTGGAACAAGAATCCATAGAGATGGACGGCAAAAGCGTACTTGATGAGGTTATGGCAAGCGTTTTTGATATTGCTCAGATGGGCACTCGGTTGCAAGAAATAGAAAGCCAGCTAGAAAACGCAGACGAGGCGCACGCAAACGCCCTGCTAGAAGAGTATGGAAAACTTAGAAGCCGCTACGAGGCGCGCGATGGATACAATATAGAAAGCAAGGCGCATCGCGTTTTGTTTGGGCTTGGGTTTCATGAGCAAGATTTATCGCGCAGCACAGATGAGTTTTCTGGTGGCTGGCAAATGAGGATTTCTTTGGCAAAGCTCCTGCTTAAACAGCCTGACCTGCTTTTATTAGATGAGCCAACAAACCACCTTGACTTAGAAAG
>CAVEKR010000091.1:0-5696 GCA_963616365.1 Bacteroidaceae bacterium | reverse complement strand
CAAATGCCGCCGCAAACACCAACACAAATGCCAGCACAAACGCCAACGCAAATATAGAAAAGGAATTTGCGACCTACATTCAACTCGGAGGTTTTCCAGGCGCGATTGCCTATGAAACCATCGACCAAAAGCGTCTCTACATAAAAAACATAATTGAAGAAATACTCGACAAAGACATCAAGTTCAGGGTCAAAATCAAAAATATTAGCGTGTTTAATACGGTCAGGGACTATATCATCAACAATTTTGGCGCCACGATAAGCATAACCAAGCTTCTGAACATCTTTAATAACCAGCTCAAAATTTCAATCAAGCGAGAGACCCTCAACAAATACATCCAAATTCTTGTTGACGCAAAAATCCTTTACCGCTGCCAGCGCTTTGACATGAAGTCCAAAAAGTCGCTGCAGCGCGAGGAAAAGTACTACCTCTCTGACCTCGGCTTTTACTTTGCGCTCAACACCGACAACAGGATAAATTTTGGTCCCGCGCTCGAAAATTTGGTGTATCTTTATACTCGCGCCAAGGGCCACGCGATAAGCGTCGGCAGGATTGGAAAGCTCGAGTGCGACTTTGTCCTGCGCAGCATAGCTGGAAATTATGCATACGTGCAGGTCTGTCGCACAATTGCGGAGCAAAAAACCGAGGACAGAGAGTACGCCTCGCTGGAAAAAATCGCGGACAATTACCCAAAATGGCTGCTCACGATGGACAATTTGCTCCAAAAAAGAAACGGAATTATCCATGAAAATATCGTGGATTTCTTTTTGAAAGATAAGGACTTTTGCGAATGAAAAGCGCAGGTATTTAATGGCGAACACCCTGTTGACGTGGCGCATTATAATGACGAACACCACACGCGCTTTGGGCAAGCATAAAAGTGCAGGTAAATACATAGTTGAAAACAAATGAGGTGTTCGCCAAGAAAAACAAGTGCAAGCACGGGCGCGCCCATAGCAAAAGCAAGCGCGCCACCCGCGCGCTCCAAGCAACGCAAAACCAGCGACTAACGCGCGCTACCAGCTAAAAGGAGCACATGACACAGCAACGAATCATATTAGGCAGATACGCCCAGATAGAGCGCATGGGGCAAGGCGCCAGCGCCACGGTTGACCTGTGCTGGGACAGCCGCATCCGCCGATACGTTGCCATAAAGCGCCTGCCGCTTGCGCAGCGCGTCGACAATAGCGCAGCTCCGGGCCTTACGGAGGCTCGCACGGCGGCTTCGCTCAACCACCCACATATAGTTAGTGTCTACGATTTTGAGGTCGAACAAAACGAGGCGCTGCTCATCATGGAGGCCATAGAAGGTCCCGCGCTCTACGAAATTCTCGAAGAAACCCCAGCTGGGCGCTTGGATTTGGACATCATTGCAAGCATTGCCGATTCTGTGGCAGAGGCGCTGCAGTTTGCGCACGGCTCACACATTTTGCACCTGGACGTAAAGCCTGATAACATACTGGTTGACCTGCAAGGACGCACAAAACTATCCGACTTTGGAATTGCCAAGTTGGCAGACGCGCGCGGCCTTGCCCTGCCCACGGGCGGCACAATCGGCTACATGCCCCCTGAGCAGCTGCAAGCCCAAGAGCTCGACCAGCGCTGCGACGTTTTTGCACTTGGAATGGTCATCTACGAGATGCTCACGGGCCAAAACCCGTTTTTTGCAGAATCAATCGAGGAGAGCCTCAAAAAGATAAACAAGTTCAACATCGACGCGCCATCAGCTCTGCGCCAGGACATTCCCTCCACCGTCGATGACGTGCTCATTCAGGCAATTGATCCAAATTGCGACAATCGCTACGAAGACGTGGAGGAGTTTGTAGAAAACCTCATTCCAATTTTGGGCAGCCCCAAGCGCGGCCAAAAAAAGCTCAAAAACGCCCTCAATGACACTGGTAGCGGAGACGATGACAGTTCGCGCGCAACAAGAAGAGCAGGCGCTTTGGGTGGCGCATCAGGTGATGAAGATGGCGAACACCACGGCGGCTCAGGCAAGCAAGGCAGGCTAGCTGGCATTTTCGGCGGCAGGTCCGCCAAAGCAGGCGCCAAGGCAGGCAGGTCAGGCGGCAAATACGAACAGCAAGACACCCAAGACATCCAAGGCAGCAAAGGCAAGTTAGACAAAACCAAGCAGATTGAAAGAAAAGTCCCCCTTTGGCAGCGCTTTAGCAGACACCAAGGCTTTATAGCTGGCAGAATATTGAGTTTTCTACTTTGCTGGTGGTGCGCAGCGCTAGGTATTACAAACTTTGAAATTTTTTCTATGCCCATATCTATACTTGCAGCTCTAGTGGTTGGAGCTGCAGGATTATTAGGCTTTGGGATTGGAGCTGCAGCTTCTTTAGCTATACTAGGCGCAAGCATTATCTATAATCCAGATAATGCAATTGGACTTGGGGTTATGACCTTGCTTTTTGCTGCTGCCTGGGTGGCTTGCACAGGAAGACGCAGCATAAGCAATAGCTGTTGCGGACTGTGCGTTATCCCACTATGCCTTATGTGGGCAAGCCCCCTAGCGCCCGTGCTGGCTGGATATTTTTTGCGCCCACTCTATGCTCTATCTGCGGTTTTGCTAAACATTTGGCTCGCCTTGCTAATGGCTGCGCTCACAGGCACAGCAAGTCTTTTGCATTGCAACCTAGCAATCGTCGCATATCAAGGCAGCGATGTAGAAATTTTGCTCAGCATGCTACAAAATCCAGAATTTTGGATAATTTCTATCTCATGGATTGTAGGGAGTGTGCTTTTTTCGCTACTTTGTTCACGTAAAAGTAAAATCTGGTCATTATTGGGGATTTTTGTGTGCGCAACTGTTATGCTAGGGGCGCATGTGCTTGTTGTCCTTGTGCAAACAGGTCAACTAGGGCCCACGAGCCTGCCTTGGACAATTTCAACATCGCTTGCATTGGTTCTAGGCGCATTCCTGTCCCTAAGCTATGCGCCTAGACCAGATGATTAGACCCTAAATTTGAAAAAAATTTAGGTTAACGCATATAATTAGTAGTGGTACAAAATAATGACGAACACCACACCCGTTGTGGGCGCTTTTTTGGCGAACGCCTTACTAATAATAATGGCGAACACCACACTTGGAACGAATGATTACATTTAGCTCGCATAAAAGGATCGCATAAAGGAGACACTATGGGGCTTTTTTCACGCTTTGAAGATAAGGCAGAAGGCATAATTGAAGGTTCGGGTTCTGCCCGCGGTGGCGGCATTGAGCCTGTCAAGCTGGCAAAACGTGCCTATAAAGAAATGCAGCGCGAAAAAATGGTCGGCGTTGGGCACGAGTATGCGCCAACGCTTTACAACGTGCTCGTATCTGTAGAAGACGATTCTTCTATGAGTAGCATTTACCCCAGCCTAGCTGGAGAAATCGAAACATATCTATCTGCGCGCGCCGAGTCCAGCGGTCTTGTTTTTGACTGCCCGCCCTTGGTGCGTTTTATTGTAGATGAGGGTCTTAAGCGGGGACGCTTTGACATCATTGCAGAAAGCGTCAGCCCTTCTATTATTAAAGAATTGCGTCGAGAAGAGATGCAACATTACGGGATTCAAGAAGGCGCGTCTAGCAGCTATAATCAGCAGGGCGGCTATGGAGAACAAAACCATAACGAGCCAGCCTTTGGCTACAGCTCTCGTCCGCATGATGACGAGGATGCCCCCTTTGACCCGCTAATTCCTTCTGACATGCAAAGCGCGTCCTATGTTGTTCCAGAAGAGGAGCGCGCTCATATTAACCAACCTGCCGCAGGTCAAGCCCTTGTTGGTCAAGGCGCTCAAGCGCAACCAGTGCAAGCTGGCGGCGCAGCGCAACCCGTACAGCAAGTGCAGCCACAAGCTGCTGCTCAAGTCCAAGCTGGGGTCGCTCAAGCGGCTCAAGTTGCAGGTCAGCAGGGTGTTCGCCAAGCGCAAAATGCAGCACAAGCTGGAGCACAGCAGGTCGCCGCAGGCGCAGCTCAAGCAGGTCAGCAAGCTGGCGCAATCCCTCAACAAGGCGCGCAACAAGTAGCTGGCGCTGCTCAGCAAGTTGGCGTGCAGCAACCCGCCGCTGGCGTAGCCCAAGCAGGCATCCAGCAACAACCAGCTGCCAACCAACACCAACAGCAACAACCCGCCGCTGGCGTAGCCCAAGCAGGCCTCCAACAGCAACAACCCGCAAACAACCAACAAGCAATCCCAGTTCAGGCAAGTGCAGAAGCCACGACAGTAGTCCCCCAAACACCTCAAATGATGAACGGGTATTTGTACAACTACGCCACTCAGCAGCGATTTGTCTTGACTGGAAACCGAGTGATTTTAGGTCGCGAAATTTCTTGCGACATTCAGATAAACGACCCTTCTGTCTCGCGCCACCACGCCGAGCTGCTCTACGGCGCGGACGGCTGGACGGTCCGCGACACGGGGTCCACAAACGGCACTTCGCTCAACGGCGCGCCAATCAACCAATCGCGGGTCTTTAACGGCGATTTAATCAAACTTGGCAACACTGAGCTGCAATTTCAAGAAGGTTAGCCGTGGTTAACTTTGTCCTGCTCATAGGGCGCGTGGTTCTGGTCGCGCTTTTGTACGTGTTCCTGTTTGCCGTCATGCGCACGGGCGTAGGCTTGGTAAAAGGGCAGCGTAAAGCCCAAGAATCGTGGACGGTAACCGTGGCGCACGGCCCTAGAACCTTGCGCGGCGTCAAAATCCACGTGGCAGGGCCTGTCATCGTGGGACGCGCGCCTGGAGCAGACATTTTAATCCCAACCGACTATGTTTCTGGTCGCCACGCGCGATTCTCGCTGGTAGGCACTGGTCTGATGATTGAAGACTTGGGCTCCACAAACGGCACCCTCCTAAACGGCAGACCCGTGACCAGCATGACTGCGTGCGCCACAGGAGACACGGTAACAGTCGGCGACGTTGACATAAAGATTGGTCGTACATGAGTTTATTTAAAGGTAAAGCCAAAAAGAAGACATCTCATATTCCAGAAGTGTATGCCGCACGCAGCGAGGTTGGCTTGGTGCGCGGGCACAACGAGGACAACTATATTGCCGCATCTCCGCTGTTTGTGGTGGCAGACGGCATGGGTGGCCACGAAGCCGGCGAGGTCGCAAGTGCCATTGCCGTAGAGGTCATGCAGACCAAAGTGCCTGCTAAAGCAGATGTTGATGCGCTGGCGCAAAGCGTGTGCGACGCAAACATGGCTGTCATAGAAGGCGCAGCTAACGGGCGCGGAAAGCCTGGCATGGGCACAACGGTTACAGCGGCTGCGATTTTTGATGATGAACTCATAATTGCGCAGGTCGGCGATTCGCGAGCATATTTGCTGCACGATGGCTCGCTGCAGCGCTTGACGCGCGACCATTCGCTGGTCGCAGAATACGTGGCGCAAGGCCGCATAACAGAAGAAGAGGCGCGCTACCATCCGCAGCGCTCCGTCATCACGCGCGCGCTGGGCTCTGACCCCAACATGCGCGCAGACACATATAGCATGCACATTTACGCAGGTGACAAGCTTATGCTTTGCTCGGACGGGCTATATAGCATGGTCGAAGACATAGTAATTGAGCAAATCATGCAGACCGCCGACAGCGCTCAGACCTGCTGCGATGGGCTTGTGGATGCCGCTTTAGCGGCTGGCGGGCTTGATAACGTGACCGTCATCGTGGTTGATCCTTTTGCTGCCAAGGCTGATAAAGCTG
>CAVEKR010000090.1:4350-5819 GCA_963616365.1 Bacteroidaceae bacterium | reverse complement strand
GTTCTACAGTGTTGAACACCCTATCATTTGCAACGCCGCCAATAACAAGATCATAATTTGAGCTGTCACGCCCTTTTCTGCAGTTTAGGATAAAATCCAGCCATTCTTCTGAGTAATCGTCAAATTCTAGAACCTTTAATATTTTATATGCACTTTCATCAAACTCATAACAAGAAACAATCCCATCCTTACCATGGCGTTTAAATCTGCTAGACCATTTTTCTGCCTGCTCGTAGATAGTTGTTGTATAAAACCCACGCCCAAAATCAACATTTGGTCGAGAGTGTTCTAAATCTGGTTTATCAACCACCACAAATGAACCATGGTATAAATTCATAGCTTTACACCTTGCTCTTTCATAACATCGATAATGTCTTCTACGATATATTCTTTGCCCTGCGTGTGCAATACTTCATACCCTGGAATGATATATTCTTTTAAGATATTTGTTTGTTCGCTCAAAGCTATATATACCTTCTGTGCGTTTACGTTTAGCTTGGACGCTACATTTTCAATGCAAAAAATCGCAAACTCCAGCTCCTTGCTGCCGCACTCTGATTCTTTACTGTTGCACTGACCGTTATTTCCATTCATTATATATACCTCCTTCGCACACCCGCTACAGCTTTGTTATGTTCTTCAAAATTCAGCATATGCTTCATTACAATTATAGTGTTTTGGCTTAAACGTTGTTATAAATAGAGGTGGGGTTTGCTGAAAAATCTCCTGTTATGCCTGCAAAGTCGAGCTGCCGCAAAGCTTCAAAGAGCACAATATTTGCTGCATTGGAAAGATTGAGCGAGATTGCATCTGGGTCTGCTGGGTCAGATTCTGGTCCTGGCAAAGTTGTAAGCGGAGAAGTCTTTTGCCTGTGTAGCATTGGTATTTTGATGCAAGCGTCCTTATTTGCTTGCAAGATGGAATATGTTATGCCTGCTCCTTCAGAGCCAAAAACCAAAAAGTCATCCTCGTTATAATGCACCTTGTGATAGGAGTTATCTGCCCACTTGGTGCAATACCAAATTTGCTTGCTCCCATATTTTTGCATGAAGCTTTCATAGCTTTCATGCACTTCCAAGTCAAGGTCGCGCCAATAGCCCATCCCTGAGCGGCGAATCATCTTGTCATCTAGACTAAAGCCCAGCGGCTTTATAAGGTGCAGCTTTGTTCCTGTGAGCACGCAACTTCTGCCAATAGTTCCTGTATTGGCAGGTATTTCTGGATGATATAAAACAAGGTTTAACATGAGTCTCTTAACTTTTGGGGGCTGCTATTGTTTGTTTGAGGCTGGCGTACAGGGCGCACGCGCAAAAAGGCGTCATTGCTGTTGCTTTCAGCTGGTGCACGATGCAACACGCGCACTGCGTTGCTATTATTGCGTTTGGCGCGCTAAAGTGCACCATTGCCCTCGTTGCATTTGGCGCGTGGTGTTCGCCATTACAATTAGTGCAAGCTCGATTATTTTTCTT
>CAVEKR010000090.1:0-4011 GCA_963616365.1 Bacteroidaceae bacterium | reverse complement strand
CGTTTCTAAGTAAAGATTTTAGCACGAGCACTGGCAATATCAGCGCGCAATTTAGATCTATGTGTATCTACATGCGCGCTATGCGTATGAATTGCCCGCTAAGCATATCTATGCCCTTATGCATGCCATGTGTATATGTGCCGCGCTAAGCATATCTGTGCTATACTATTGAGCAAAAATGCTCACCTATTGAGCAAAATTGCTCAATAGCCCGCGCAAAATTAAAGCAAACTCAAAAAAGCAAGCAAAAAGCCACTAGGAGGTGCAAAAATGATTGAAAGAGATATCGTGCAAACGCTTTGCAAAAGATGCAAAGAGGAGCGTCACTTTATACAAATTCTTAAAGGGCCGCGACAAAGCGGCAAAACGACAGCGCTCAAACAGCTAAAAGAAAAGCTAAAAATGCCTGTTCACGTTGGGTCGGCTTCAATTGATTTGTGCTCGCGCGACTGGTTGCGTGCGCAATGGACAAGCGCTAGAAACCTTGCGGCAGCAAATAAAACAAACACAGCAAGCAAGGTAGGCAAGACAGGCAAAAGAAATGGCGCAAGCGGAGCAAACGACGGAGCGCTTTTAATTATTGACGAAGTTCAGTTGATAAACCAATGGTCAGCGGCTGTAAAAGAGCTTTGGGACGAGGACACATGGAACGACGTAAACTTAAAGGTCGTTCTTAGCGGCTCGTCTTCTCTTTTGCTTGAAGAAGGCCTAAAAGAGGGGCTCACGGGGCGTTTTGAGGTTGTTCCTTGCACGCATTGGTCGTTTGCGGAATGTAAGAAAGCCTTTGACTATTCGCTCGACGATTTTTTGTTTTTTGGCGGCTATCCTGCAAGTTCGCTGCTAAAAGATAACCGCGACCGCTGGCTAGAATACATGCAAAACTCGATTATTGCCCCAAGCATAACAAGAGATGTTGTATCGTTAGAGCAGGTCAGAAAGCCCGCATTGATGGAAAAGTTGTTTTGGATTGGCTCGTCATTCTCATCCCAAGAAATCTCTTATCGAAAAATTTTAGGACAGCTTGACGATGCTGGAAACACAACGACAATAGCTCACTACCTGCAATTACTTGATAATGCATCTCTGCTTTGCGGTCTGCAAAAATTCAGCAATAAAGTGATTAAGAGTCGTGCCAGTTCGCCAAAATTTTTGACCTACGACACATCTTTAATGGTCACAACTTATGGCGAACACCGTGATTTTTTGCTAACTGACCCTGCGCTGCGCGGTCGCCTTATCGAAAGCGCAGTTGGAGCCTTTCTTCTAACAGAATCAAAGCGTCAAAATTTTAAGATTTTTTGGTGGAGAGAAGGCAATGACGAGGTTGACTTTGTTCTTCAAAAAGGGCAGCATATTACCGCAATCGAAGTAAAAAGCGGACGTGTAAAACCAACAGGAGGAATGACCCGCTTTGTCAATACTTTTAACCCAACTAAGCAGCTGATTGTCGGTTCTGCAGACTGCCCAATCGAGGCTTTTTTGCTTGGCAAAGTAGAACTCTTCTAGTTCTAGTAATTATGGATTTTGCCTAGGAATTTTGGGTTTTGCAAAAGCTTAGCCTAATAATTTTGGGCTTTGCAAAAGCTTAACTTGATAACTTTAAGCAGTGCATGGCATAGAGCGGAATGTTTGTTACGTGCTCTTGTTTTATGTAATCTGCAAGAGAAAATCGCAGCCCACGCTCTATTTTATACTTTTCTTGAAAACACTTTAGTGACTTGCTTTTTAAGTTGGTTTTTGCTTTTACTTCACACGGCACAATCGCTCCGTCTTTTTCAAAAATAAAGTCAACCTCTCCAGAAGAATTTTCTGCACTCCAATAGTAGGGACTAGTGTGGTGTTCGCCAATAAATTCTTGACAAACAAATTGCTCTGCCATCGCACCTTTAAACTCTCTAAAAAACGGACTGTCATTAAAAACAAGTTCTGGCATGAGCCCTGCCATTGCTCCAAAAAGGCCAACGTCGTGGGCGAACAGCTTGAATGCGGACAGGTCCTCGTAGGCGCTAAGCGGAAAGCGCGGCGCAGAAATTCTTGGGACTTTGTGCGCAAGACCAGCGTCAATGAGCCAATCAATTGCCTCTTCGTAACCCCTAGCGCGAGCGCCTTTTTTGACAGCCGAATACAAAAACTTTTTGTTTTCTTTGATGAATTGCGAAGGGATAGACTTCCATACGTGCCCAATTTTTTTTGCCTGCGCAGAAGTTGTGCGCTTTGAAAAATCCTTTTCGTAACCGCTGAGCAATAGGTTTTGCAAATTTCGCACATCTGAAAAATTTGCGCCGTTGACATGCGCTTTAACAGCCGCAGGCATTCCGCCGACAATCAGATAGTTTAAATATTCATCTGTAAACCTCTCAGAAAAGCTGTTAATCATGTCAAAATCGGCATTATCAAGAAACTCGCACAGACCGTCTTGGTTGTGCGCTTTGAGAAACTCAAAAAAAGTCATCGGATAAAGGTTTAGCATGTCGACTTTTCCAACAGGAAAAGAAGTTCCGCTGTGAAGAGAGATTCCAAGCAGGCTACCTGCAGCGATGATTGGAATTTCAGGAGTTTTCTCGCAAAAGAGCTTCAAGGATTCAAGTGCTCTGGGACATTCTTGGATTTCGTCTAAAATAACAAGACACTTTCCACTTTTTGGGTGGGTGTTTGTTTCAGAAGCAATTGCGCTAAGCAGGCGATTTGGCTCAAGGCTGCCTTCAAAAGATTTTCTCATCACCTCGTTTTCAAAAAAGACAATATGCGCAACTTCTTCAAAGTTCTTATGGCCAAACTCATTAGCCAGCCAAGTTTTTCCAACCTGCCTAGCCCCATTCAAAATAAGAGGCATTCTTGTGTTCTTATTTTTCCAAGCTTCAAGGTCTTTCATTGCGCAACGCCACATGGTTTTGTCTCCTTAAGTTTGTTGTTAACTCCGTGGATATACTCTTGGTGCTATTTATCTAAGTGCTGCTTTTCTAGGTATCATTCTATCACATTTGCCACTTTTTCCACCTGAAAAGTGGCAAGTTTAGCCACTTTTTCGTCCTTAAAAGTGGCAATTTTTAGGGAAATCTGCGCGCGGCTTTTTATTTATTGCTGCAGAAAGGTACAAAAAGTTGGTTTAACGTTACAGAAATTGATGATTTTTCATTTTTTGCAACGTTAAATTGAATATATGCGTTCAAAGTGACGGGTTTTTTGATTCAGGGTGTTCGCCACCCTTGCACCGTTTTTCCACCGCAGCCCCGACCTAACTCTTCTTTTGAAGTATATGCTTCAATAACACGATAATCTCCATTTTTTTGACGCTTAGCGTTTGAACAGTGAGTATATTTTGCGAATAAAAGTTGAGGCAATTTTTGTTCCACAGGTTTATTCTGTGGGCAAAAATGAAGGCAATGTCTGCTTAGCTTTTATCCAAACTTGGCGTTTTGTCCAAATTCAACTATTCTGCAGGTAAAAGTGAAGGCAGCGCCACGATAAATACAGCGCCCTTATTTGGGAGATTAGCTGCCTCGACGCTGCCGCCCATGGCTTCTGTAAGGGCTCGCACAATGGCAAGACCTAGCCCAGAATTGCCCGAACCTTTAAAACGCGCGCGAGATTGATCTGCGCGATAAAAGCGATCAAACAAATGCGCAGGGTCTTCGTCCCCAAAGCCAGGACCGTCATCTTTAACTGCAATCACAGAATGAGCGCCCATACCTGCAACTTCAACACGCACCTGACCGCCCTCCCCTGCAAAACGGCTAGCGTTTTCTATCAAATTCACCAAAATCTGATTAAGCGCATCGGCATTTCCGTTAACATCTGGAGCCTCTCCTAAAACAGAAAGTTTCACTCCTCTTTCTTCTACCAGCCCTTTCATCAGCAACGCACAATTATCTGCAATGGCTCGCAAATTTATGCGCGACAGCTCCATGTCTTGACCTTCTGCCTTTTGCAAGGTCAAAAGGTCATTTGCAAGACGCGTCAACCTATTACACTCATTGATTATCTGGTTCAAAAAACGCTGAGCCATCTCTT
>CAVEKR010000089.1:0-5824 GCA_963616365.1 Bacteroidaceae bacterium | reverse complement strand
AGATGGGACATTTCAGCTAGGCGTTGTGGGCAAAGATGTCATTTTGTACATCATTGGCAAGATTGGTGTGGATGGCGCTTTGTATCGCGCTATTGAATTTGGCGGAACAGCTATAGCCCAGCTTTCTATGGAAAGCCGCTTGACTATATCAAATATGGCTATCGAAGCAGGCGCTAAGGCAGGTATTTTTGAAGTTGACGATGTAACTCGTGAATTTGTTGATGCTCGTAAAGAGCGTGACTATGTGGAATATCATCCAGATAAAGATGCAGAATATGAGCAGGTTATTCATATTGATGCTGCAGATATACCTATGACAGTTGCTTTGCCGCATTTGCCATCTAACACCAAGCCAGCTGCAGATTGCAATGACGTTGATATTGATCAATCAGTTATTGGGAGCTGCACAAATGGTCGTATAGAAGACATGCGACAAGCAGCCGAAGTTCTTAAAGGGCATAAAGTTGCTAGTAATGTGCGTTGTATTGTGATACCCGCAACTCAAGAGGTGTGGCGTCAATGCATGGATGAAGGTCTAATGAGCACTTTTTTGGATGCAAATTGTGCTATTAGCACTCCGACATGTGGTCCATGTCTTGGTGGATATATGGGTGTTCTTGCTGCTCATGAGCGCTCTATTTCAACAAGCAATCGCAATTTTATTGGCCGCATGGGAGACCCAACATCAGAGGTTGTGCTCTCTAGTCCTGCTGTTGCAGCAGCATCTGCTGTAACTGGCTATATTTGTACACCAGAGCAGATGAAAGACGATGTGGGCGCATAGCTTGCTAGCGTTTATAAATATGTGAAAGACGAGCATGTAGGCTATATGCGCATAGGTTTTATTGCGAATGCATAGGTTGTATGCGCATAAATTTTATTGCGAACACACAGCTTGCATGTTTGCATATAGGTGTAGCTGCAGGTATATGTTTGCGTGTGTGCGCTTTTGAATGTAAGAGAAATAAACAGGAGAATAGGTCATGAAATTTTCAGGTGATGTTATTAAATATGGTCGCGATGTTGATACTGATTGCATCATTGCGGCACGCTATTTAAATACTTCTGATCCTGCAGAGCTTGCAAAGCATTGTATGCAAGATTTAGATCCAACTTTTAGTGAGCGAGTTAAGCCAGGAGATATTATTGTTGCTGAAGAAAATTTCGGTTGTGGGTCTTCTCGCGAACACGCTCCTATTTGTATCAAAGCTGCAGGTATAGGTTGTGTTATTGCAAAAAGCTTTGCCCGCATTTTTTACCGTAACTCGATTAATACAGGGCTTGCTATTATGGAATGTCCGCAGGCAGTTAATGGTATATCTGAGGGCGACAAAATAAGCGTAGACGCAGATACTGGCGTTATTGTAAACGAGACAACAGGCAAAACTTACACCGCTCAACCTTTTCCTGCTTTTATCAAAGAAATTATTGAAGCAGGCGGGTTGGTTGCTCGTACAAAAGAAAAGATGAAAGCGGCATCTTAAGCGCAAGCAGCGTTTTAAGAATAAACGGCATCTTAAGTGTAAGCAGCACGCTTTAAGAACGAGAAGCGCCTTAAGTGTAGCGGGGTTTTGTGCTCAGCAATGTTTCAAGGGCAGATGACGTCTTGATGAGAATAAGCAGCATTTTAAGAACCCTACACGCCCCAAAGTATCTTTAGATGCTTTGAGTATTCTTAAGCGCCCTTATGCATCTTAAGCGTTACTACATATTTTAGTATCCCTATTGAAGGAGCAAGAAATGACTAAGAAATTCCAAGTATGTGTTACAGCAGGAGATGGCATTGGCCCAGAAATTGTGGCAGAAGCCATCAAAATATTGCATGTAATAGAGAAAAAGTATGACGTGGTGTTCGACTTTAAAGAAGCACTTATTGGTGGTGCTGCCATAGATGCGACAGGTAGCTCTTTGCCAGATGAGACTTTAGAGCTTGCAAAAGCATCAGATGCAGTGCTTTTAGGCGCAGTCGGAGGTCCTAAATGGGATACCACAGATCCAGGTGCTGAGCGCCCTGAAGCTGGTCTTTTAAAGATTCGCAAAGAGCTTGGTCTCTATGCCAATTTGCGCCCGATTCAAATTTACGAATCTATCGCTGCTAATTCTCCATTAAAAACTGAGAGAGTAAAGGGCGTTGATTTGCTTATTATGCGCGAACTTACGGGCGGTCTTTATTTTGGAGACCATGTAACGCAAGAAAATGTTGATGGCGCTGGTGGCAATGGTCAAAGTGGTGTTCATGCTTATGACATCATGCAATATGACGAATACGAAATTGAACGCATTTTGCGTCGTGGCTTTGATGCTGCTATGAAGCGCCGCAAAAAAGTCACCAGCGTGGATAAAGCAAACGTGCTTGATACAAGTCGTCTTTGGAGAAAAATTGCTCACAAAGTGGCTCAAGATTTTCCAGAGGCTGAGTTTGACGACATGCTGGTAGATAACACTGCCATGCACATTATCAATCATCCAGATAACTTTGATGTCATTATCACAGAAAACACTTTTGGTGACATTTTGTCTGATGAGGCATCTATGTTATGTGGCTCTTTGGGGCTGCTAGCTTCTGCCTCTTTGGGAGATTCAACATCTCTCTACGAGCCAAGTCACGGGTCTGCTCCAAAACATGCGGGCAAAAACGATGTCAACCCAATAAGTCAAATTCAATCTGCTGCCATGATGCTAAAGTATAGCTTTGACATGGATAAGGCAGCTGCCAATATTGATAGCGCGGTGGAGCAGGCGCTTGCAGATGGATGGTGCACTTATGATATTGCCCAAAGCAATACTCCCGCAGACCATGTGCTTTCTACTAGTGATATGGGCACAAAAATCGCTGAGCGCATTTAACAGAGCGAACGGATTTAACAAGCCAAGCGCATCTAACAGAGCTTTAATAGAGTTTAAGGTTCTAAAGGTGCAGTTGAAGACTCTAAATGAGTTAGCGCAAATTTAGGTGACGAACACCACACAAGTTGTATTTAACAAATTAAAAGGAGAAGCAAAATGAAAGCAGTTATTCCTGCAGCTGGTTTAGGTAGTCGATTTTTGCCAGCCACAAAGGCGCAGCCAAAAGAGATGTTGCCAGTGGTTGACAAGCCAACTATTCAATATATTGTTGAAGAGGCGTATGCGGCAGGTGCTGATGAGGTTGTCATAGTCAATAGTGATGGCAAGCCTTCTATTGCAGAGCAATTTAGCCCAAATGAAAAACTTGTAGCCCAAATGAAGGCTGCTGGCAAAGATAAATATGCCGATGCCGTGCAACACGCAGGCAGCTTGAATGTGACTTTTGTTTTACAAGATGAGCCATTGGGTCTAGGGCATGCCGTGCATTGTGCTGCTAAAAACGTGGATGATGACATGTTCTTGGTTATGCTTGGAGATGTTTTGGTTCCTAAAAACGATGTTTGCAATAAGATGGTAGAGATTTCTAAAGAGCATAATAATGCCAGCGTTATTGCAGTGTTGCCCGTTCCCGATTCTGAGGTCAGTCGTTTTGGCATTGTTGGTGGAGAGCAATTAAGTGATGAGGTCATTAAAGTTAACAAAATGATTGAAAAGCCGCCCTTGCAAGATGCTCCAAGTAATTTATCCATTTTTGGACGCTATCTGTTGACTCCAAAAGTTATGGAGCTTTTGGGCAATACCAAGCCAGGTGCTGGTGGAGAGATTCAGCTGACAGACGCTTTGATTGACTTGCTCGAATCAGAAGAGCTTTATGCTTATATTATTTCTCCTGAACAAGGCTATGACACGGGCACTATTGCAAGTTGGATTGCTGCAAATGTACAGCTTGCTCTTAAAAACAAGGACTTTGCCCCCGCATTGCGCGAAGCCCTTGGCGGTATCTTGGCATAAATTTTTAGCTCTTAGTTATTGCTTTCAAGAGTTTTTCTTTAGCTGCGTCATTTGGAAAAATTTCTTCAACCTTGTTGTCCCATGTTTTGTCAAAGCGTTGGTGAGCATGGGACAACAAGGTTTCACGCACAATTACTAATGCATTGGGGAACACCACAGACGGCCCATACGCTATAAGACTTGTTGCGTTTGTAAGACCACCATCTCGTAAAAGTTCAAGGCGACCCAACTCATCTATGATAAGAAATGATGAAGAGGCGATGTTTTCAAGCATTGCACTTGATGTTTTAATGTCTGTTTTTGCAGCAGCTTCAATTGCTTTGTGATGTTTTTGCAATAGCGTTTTAAAATAAGCGTTGACCTTAGCTAATGCGTCTTCAGATATCTCCCACCCTAGTTTTTCTTGCGCACTTTGACTTTTGGCGTTAAAACTGCCTTCTATTTGCGCCAAATCTCTTCTGCGCGCAAAGTTAATTCTTTCTTTTTGCGGTAACAAGACATTATCAATGCCAAGTTTTTCTAATTCGCCAGATTCATGTTTTTTCCAAATGCCTGGGGCAATTACTCCGGCATATGGGGCGTGGTGTTCGTCAAATGTTTTAAGAAGAGCCTCCAACCAGCGAGTTTTTCCCGTTTGAATATCTCCTGTAAGCAAAAATAACATAATCGTCCTATCTGTATGTGTTGCAGTATCTGTGTACACAAAGCGCATTTTTAAAAAAGTTGCAAATATGTTGTGAACATTGTACCCAATTCATGCTAAACTATGCAATCGCTGTGTTTTTCACAGACCGATGATTGCAGATTTGCAAATGACGGTTCTTATGTGGCCAGATAGCTCAGCCGGTAGAGCAGGGGACTGAAAATCCCTGTGTCGAGGGTTCAAGTCCCCCTCTGGCCACCATCTTTTTTCGTAGTTCAAAACCCTTCTAATTTTGATATTGTTGGTGTATAATGTATAGATAAAGCCAATAGCGCGCCCTGTTTTAGCGGGGAACGACCTCTTGGCTTTTTTCTTTACTCTAGCAGTTTATTTTCCGCACGTGTTAATATTTTTGTGTGTTAGTGCGGAACGGATACAAAATTTCATGTACTATAAATTACACGGGAGCGCGTTTATTGCCATATGCATAAGCAGGTAATTAGCGTGCTCCTTCAATCTGCGTGTTTTTTCAATCATTATGCTCTTTTAGTCTTTGACCTTAGTCTTTAGCTTTGCCGCTTTCCGTATTTTTGCTGAGTGCAAATTTTTTTGCAGCTTTGTCATGGTTGGAAAAGTTGCCATTTTCTAACTAAATTGGGTTGGAAAAGTTGCCTTTTTTATGCCAAAATGGGTTGGAAAAGTTGGGGTTTCTTTGCATTTTAGCACTTAAATGCCCTTTATAGCAACATTTTTACAAATCAGAATATGCAGCATGGTGCAATGCGTCATTTTTATAAATAAATTGAGATAGGTATATATAATGCCGCGCAGCAACGTATTTATGAATTGGACAGATATACATGTTGCATCGCAGCGCAAATATTACAACGCCTCGCACGCTAGCGCGTGCTGCGGCTGTAAATATGCCACAGGCATATTTACCCCTCTCGGGTTCAAATCCCGCGGTTAACTTATGTGTAAACTGAAATTTTTTGACGCCCGTTAAATCATAGATTCAAGATGGCGGAGGGATGGGGATTTGAACCCCAGGTACCGCTATAAACGGCACACACGATTTCCAATCGTGCTCCTTAAGCCACTCGGACATCCCTCCGTTAAAGCTTAATTGCGCAAAGCGCATAAAAAGGTATAAGATATGCAATCAAAACGCGCAAGAAAAAAGTATAGCAAAACTTGCACGAGTTTGTATCAGAAATTCAAAAAGCCTGTTTTCTCCACGCGCGTAGGTGCAGTTAATTCTTCTTCACGCGCGCAGGTGCAGTTAATTCTTCTCCACGCGCGCAGCCGCAGCTTATTTTCCAC
>CAVEKR010000088.1:0-5847 GCA_963616365.1 Bacteroidaceae bacterium | reverse complement strand
AAGGAGTGTTTCATGATAGATAGAGGAATGCTTGAATATGTTTTGAATCGCATTCGTCCGCAAATTCAGGCTGATGGCGGCGATTTAAAGGTAACTAAAATCGATGACGATGAGGGCGTGGTATACGTTGCCCTGCAGGGTGCGTGCGTGGATTGCCCCATGTCGACAGTTACCATGAGCCAAGGTGTCGAGCGCGTCGTGGTCGAGCACGTGCCAGGCGTTAAGCACGTTCGCGCCGACATGCAAGAGACGATGATTGACGGGCAATCGCTTGAAGAGGCGATGATGGCAGAAATGGCTATGAGCGGAATGAACGGTGCGCAAGCTGGCGGTATGGGTATGGCGAACACCACAGCAGCTACGGCAGCCAATGCGGCAGCTGCGTCAGGCTCAGCTACAGAAAGCGATATGACGCTTCCTAATATGGGAGGCGGTTTTGGTGGAGCTTCTATGGGAGGTCCAATGGCTGGTATGGGCGATGATGGATATCGCGATAATCCATATCTTGATTGGGAAGACGATGATGACGACGATGATTAATGATAAGCAAAGAAGTACCAGCAACGGATAATGATAAGTAACGATGGTAAATAGCAAAAGCGGGCTATTTTTTTAGATGAGAAGTAACGACTATTTTTAGGTGAGAAATTATGGCTACTTTTTTAGATGACATGTTTGAAAAGGCAAAAGCTGATGTAAAGACAATTGTTTTGCCTGAAGGAAACGACAAGCGCATTGTTCAGGCAGCTAGAAAGATTGCTGATGAGAAAATTGCGCATTTGATTGTGCTTGGAAAAGAACAAGAAGTTGCTGCTCATGGCATAAGCCTTGATGGCATTGACATTATTGACCCTGAAACTTCAGACAAGCTAGAAAGCTATGCGCAAAAACTTGCAGAGCTACGTGCAAAAAAAGGAATGACGCTTGAGCAGGCGCGCGAGCAATGTCTTGACGTGAGCTATTTTGCTGTCATGATGGTTTATATGCAAGATGCAGATGGCATGGTAAGTGGTGCGGCACATTCCACCGCAGATACTTTGCGTCCTGCGCTTCAAATCTTAAAGACAACTCCTGGAGTTAAGGTTGCAAGCTCATCTTTTGTGCTTGAAGTCCCTGATTGCGATTATGGAGAGCACGGGTTGTTTGTCGTAGGAGATTGTGCTGTTAATATTTATCCTAGTAAAGAAGAGCTGGCAGATATTGCCATAGCTTCTGCACAAACTTGCAAGGCGCTTCTTAATTGCGAGCCACGCGTTGCCATGCTTAGCTATTCAAGTTATGGTTCTGGCAAGGGCGAACACGCTGATTTGGTCAGAGATGCAACAAAGATTGCTCAAGAAAAAGCTCCAAACTTAAATTTGGATGGAGAGCTGCAGGCTGATGCTGCTATAATTCCTGAAGTTGCAGCACTTAAGGCTTCTGAAAGTGCGGTAGCAGGCAAGGCAAATGTCTTGATTTTCCCAAATCTTGATACAGGAAATGTTGCTTATAAGCTGGTGCAACGTTTGGCAAAAGCCAAGGCATATGGTCCTATTATGCAAGGCATGGCAAAGCCTGTAAATGATTTATCGCGTGGGTGTTTGCTAGAAGACATCATTGGAACTATCGCCATTACCTGCGTACAAGCACAAAGGTAGGCTTGAGGGCTTTAGAAACGAAAGATTTATAAATGGTAGCTAAAGATTTTACCGAGCAAAATAAACAGGCTCTTATTGATTATATAAAAGAAGGCTGCAAGGGCGCGGATTTGGGTCGCGTAGGCATGGAGCAGGAACATTTTATTCTTGATGAGGACGGGCAGCGTGTTCCTTATCAAGAAAAACATGGCAGGCTTGGTGTCAAGGATATTTTAGAGTCGCTTAGCGAATTTTATCCAGAAAAGCAATATAGCGACCGTGCGAGTGCGGAAGGTACAGGGGACGCGGAAGGCGCGAAAAGCGTGGGAGGCGCGGATGGTGAACACAGCAATATAGTGGGGTGTTCGCGAAAAAATGCAAGCATAACCCTAGAACCTGCATCGCAAATTGAAGTAAGCTTAGCGCCATTTACAAACATGGCAGATGTCGAGCAGGAATATCGCAACTTTTTATTCCGCTTAGAACAAATTATAAAACCGCACGACTACACTGTCGCTTGCTTTGGATATAGCCCAGTGGAAGGGCAGGTAGCAAAGGATTTGCCGCTTATTCCAAAGGCGCGCTACAAATTTATGGATGCGTATTTTTCTAAGCTTGACGGAATGCATGCCGAGCGCATGATGCGCGGTTCTGCCAGCTTGCAGGTGTCAATTGATTTTGCCGATGAGGCAGATGCAGTGCGCAAGTTGCGTGTTATTAGTTTACTAGCGCCAATTTTGACATCCATCACAGATAATACTCCCGTCTTTGAGGGCAGGGTGAACACCCAGCCCATACGTCATTTGAGTTTGTGGCGAGAAGTTGACCCTGCTAGATGTGGGGTTTTGCCGCATCTTTTTGATGAGGATTACGGTTTTGAGCGCTATGCGGAGTGGCTTTTTGAAACGCCTCCTATTTTTAGGACGCAAGCTGAAGTGCAAAGTTTAGCGCAGGATTTAGGTGGAGACGAACAGGGCGTTCGCCAAAATGAAGAGCAAGGCGTTCGCCAAAATGAAACGCAAGCGCAAGCGCAAACGCAAGGTGCTCACCAAAATGAAGCGCAAACGCAAGCGCAGACTGGCGCACCAAAAGAAACCTACGATTTGTCAGCTGCAGAGGTGTATAAGGCAGCGCCAATGACGCGAGCAGATATTGAGCATTTGCTTAGTATGTTTTGGCCAGATGTTCGTTTGAAGCGCTATATTGAGATTCGCCCAGCTGACGCCTTGCCGCTAGAGCCTGCGCTTGGCTATGTTGCCTTGATTAAGGGGATTTTTTATGGGCAAAACAACCTTGACTTTTTAGAGGATGCTTTGGGCGCAAAAGAAAATCCTGCAGATATTACGGGCAAAAGCTATCCATACACAGAGCAAAGCATTGAAGAGGCAATTCAAGAGATTATCGAAAAAAGAGATAATGCGTCTGTGTATGGCAGGACTGTGGTCGAATGGATTGATTATCTGTTTATGCTTGCTGCACGCGGGCTTAATACAGAAGTCGATTATCTTGAGCCACTCAAGGATTTTTACGGAATGTAGGATTGCAAAGCAAATTAGTTGCCGCTGGTTGCTGCCGCCTAGTTAGCCGCTGCTGCCGCCTAGCTAGCCGCTGCTGCCGCCTAGCTAGCCGTCATTAAAACGCACCGCGCAAGCGCATGCCGCGGCACCAAAACACACCGCGCAAGCGCATGCCGCGGCACCAAAACACAGCGCCCAAACGCACCACGTGACATACAAACACCTGGCGCACGCAGGGGCGCAGCAGTTTGCAGGAGCTTTTAAGAGTTTACGGAAATATTGAAATGCCATCATTTACTGATCAAGTTCACATACAAGTTAAAAGCGGAGACGGAGGCGCAGGCTGCACCTCGTTTAGGCGCGAGGCGCATGTCCCAAAGGGCGGTCCTGACGGTGGCGATGGCGGCCGCGGTGCCGACATTATTTTGCAGGCAGATGCCCAGTTATCCTCTCTTATAGATTATCGCTATAAACACCACTTCAAGGCAGAACGCGGCACTCATGGGCAGGGAAAACGCATGCACGGCAAAGACGGTCAAGACATGATCTTAAAAGTCCCTGTTGGAACCACTGTTCGCCTGCTTGATGATGACATGCACCCAATAGAAGAGATTGCAGATTTAACTTATGACAAAGAGCGTGTTATTGTGGCAAAGGGAGGCCATGGAGGCAGGGGAAACATCCACTTTGTAACCCCGACCAGGCGCGCTCCCGCCTTTTCTGAGCTGGGAGAACCTACAGAGCCCATTTGGATTGAGCTTGAAATGAAGTTAATGGCAGATGCTGCCTTGGTTGGCATGCCTTCTGTCGGAAAGTCCAGCTTGATTGCTTGTATGAGCGCGGCGCGCCCCAAAATCGCAGATTATCCTTTTACCACGCTTGTTCCCAACTTGGGAATGGTCAAGGCTGGAGATTACAGTTTTGTGGTGGCAGATGTGCCAGGTCTCATAGAAGGCGCAGCTCAAGGCAAGGGTTTGGGGCACGAATTTTTGCGCCACGTGGAGCGCAGCGCCCTGATAATACACGTGGTCGATGTAACAGGCGGCTTTGAGGGCAGAGACGCCGTTCACGACTACGAGGTCATAAACAAGGAGCTCAAAGAGTATGCTTCAGAGCTTGCCGAGCGCCCGCGCATCGTGCTTGCCAATAAGGTGGATGTTGCTGGGACGCAAGATGCCACAAAAGCCCTGCGTCAGCGCGTTAAAGCTGACAGCATTGCTTTGAGCGAAAAGCTCGAGGACCAAGGCATCGACAACCCTGACCCCATCCCGTTTTTTGAAGTTTCTGCTGTTACGCACAAGGGTCTTGATGCGTTTATCCGCATGACTGCCCAGCGCGTTCATGAGCTGCGCGCCAGCCAGGCAAACGCCGCAGTTGATAATGAAACTAATATGGCAGCTAAAGCTGATTCAGATTTTGCTGCTTCTATTAATATAGCTGGCGAACACCTTGCTTCTATCAATGAGCATGGCGAACACCACGGTGGCTATGACAGAGTATGGGAGCACAAACGCTTGCAGCGTGAAAAGCGTATTGAGGTTGTTCGTGAAGAAGCACACGCTTGGCGCGTGTCTGGAGTGAGTGTTGAGCGCATGGTTGTTCAAACAGAATGGAATAACGAGGAGGCAGTTGCATTTTTGCAGCGTCGCCTAGAACATGCGGGAGTAGAAAAAGCTTTGCTAGATGCTGGTGCTGTCCAAGGTGACGAGGTTCGTATTCGTGAAGTCTCTTTTGATTTTGAGCCAGTTGATATGAGCGACCCAGAGTATGAAGAATTATTTGCTCGAGAATTTGTCGATGACCCCGAATAAAGTTTGAAGCGAGCGTGGCGTTCGTCATACGCGGGGGCATGCCATAAAATCCGCCCGTAGAGGCACGCCAAATTTATCTTTTCCCATGTCCGTCAAGGTGTTTGCTTTTTAGCATTTTTGCAAGCACTGGGGTGTTCGCCCGATAAATTTCATGCTTATAAACTAAGGTGTTTGGCGTCTTCACAATTTCTACACATATGGTACAATTGTTTTAATTTTGTTTTGTTGTTGGGCGCATTTAATGGTATGCTTGAAGGTGGCTTTACAAGAGTTTTAGAAGATAAAGTGCATATATAAAAATTGCAAAAAAACACGAGTTAGAAGGACGTGGGTTTATGGCAAAGACAATTAAACATAACGCTAATGGTCAAAGATCATTTACCAAGCTGATTGTTATATTGGCTTTGGTCTTGTGTGTGGCTACCGCAGTTGCTGCTGTTAGTCTGATAAACAATACTACTCAAGCACAGGCAAAGATTAGCTATGATGTAAGCATTAACAGGCACACTGTAACCCATGGTCAAGCAATTAAGATTTACATTGACGTGGATGAGACTGATAATCCTTACAACTATACAGTTGAGTCTGCTTGGGCATATTTTACTATGCCTATTTCTGGCAAGCTTTATCAAGTTCCACTAACTATTAGTGGCTCGACGTGGCTCGGCACTTTTAATATTACCGAGTCTATGGAACAAGGCACTTGGGTCTTTGCTGGTCTTGGTGCAGAGAGTTCTGAAGTTTCTGACCTTTTTGATAACAATCCGCAAGAATCTCACGATGCAGACTTTGAGGTTACAGACACCACCTCAGAGGTCAAATGTCCTAGATACCAATTGGCTTCTGCCGATGTAACACCAACAAGGGCATCTTTGGGGAGCACAATCACATTTTCTACAGTGC
>CAVEKR010000087.1:0-5893 GCA_963616365.1 Bacteroidaceae bacterium | reverse complement strand
TCTGCCATGAGAAAAACCTCTTTTCTAAAACGAGACCTTATATTTAAAACGCCGCGTCAAGCAAGCGTTTACCATCTAATGTGAGCAGGCGTTTTTTGTCGTGTCGCCGCAAGTGTCGCCGCGCTTTTGTGTCGTGCTGCTCTTCATGTTGGCGAACACCCGCGTGGCTTTTGCCTGTTTTGTGGTGTTCGTCAAAAAACACCCGCAACTAACCTAAAAGCTGCTCAATGCTATTGGTTTTTGGCTGCAAGATATCACGAGCAGTTTTAACGCATGCACAAACATGAGCAACAACCTCTTTGACAGGCAGCTCGATTTTCTCGCCACTTGCTCTATCTTTGAACTCTACTTTACCATCTTTGGCGCCGCGCTTGCCGATAATTATTTGATAAGGCCAACCTATCAGGTCTGCATCGGCAAACTTGACACCGGCGCGTTCGGCCCGATTATCAAAAGCAACCTCTATACCAGCGCTTTCTAGCTCATCAGCAATTTTTTGAGCGAGCGGCTCTACCAGATCATCGCCCATTTGCAGCGGCAAAACAATCACTTGCGCAGGAGCTAGGCTCACTGGCCAATACATTCCTAAATCATCATTTTGCTGCTCAACCACGGCAGCCACAGAACGCGTAACGCCAATGCCATAGCATCCCATCACAAAAGGCTTTTCTTTGCCGTTTTCATCCATAAACGTAGCGTTTAAACTCTCGGAATACTTTGTTCCAAGCTTAAAGACCTGGCTTACCTCAATGCCGCGCGTACCTGTGAGTTTTTTGCCACACTTGGGGCATCCATCTCCAGGAGCTGCCATAATAAGGTCTGCCCAAATATTTGGGTCAAAATCGCGACCAGGTTCTGCGCCAAGATAGTGGAAGCCATCCTCGTTTGCCCCAACAGCCCAACCATGATAATCCTTTAGGTGACTATCACACACGCAAATTACGCCATCAGGCAAATTAACAGGTCCCATCGAGCCTTTATGCAGGTGCGCTTTATGCATTTCTTCATCAGTAAGCAAACGCCAACCAGGTATAACACGCTCGGCTTTTATCTCGTTAAGCTCGTGATCTCCAGGAATAAATAGCGCATAAGTTTTGCCGTCATTTCCTGTTCCAGAAAGAGCTTTTACTGTTGCATTTTCTGGAATGCCTAAAAATTGAGCCAATTCAGCGATTGTATGAACGTTTGGAGTTTCTATTTTTTCTAGATCGCAGACGCGCCCTGCACTAAGATGACCTGCGCTGGCGCTACCAGCGGCAGCGCCCGCCGCGCCGTCAGCTCCGCCAGCGCCAGCGCTACCAGCGCCGCCCGCGAGGGCGCTCTCAGCAATATCTGCAACCCCCATCTCAATTTGACAATCCGCTACCTCAGCATCAGATGCAAACCCGCAGGTACAACTTAGCAAGTCGCTTTCTCCAGCATCTGCTAAAGCCATAAATTCGACAGTCTCGTTGCCACCAATTTGACCTGGGTCAGCTTCTACCATGCGCCAATCAAGACCCATGCGCTCACAAATGCGAGCATATGCTACCTGCATTTGCTTATAGGTTTCATCCAAACTTGCCTCATCAGCATTAAAGCTATAGGCGTCTTTCATGATAAACTCGCGCGTCCTAAAAAGCCCAAAGCGCGGACGCATCTCGTCGCGAAACTTCACCTGCATTTGCCACAACGTAGTAGGCAAATTCTTATAACTCCTAAGCTCATTTTGCACAAGACTTGTTACCAGCTCTTCATGCGTAGGACCTAGGCAAATATCACGCTCGTGCCTGTCGGTCAAGCGCATCATCTCAGGACCGTAATCGTCCCACCTGCCAGAATCGTGCCACAGCTCTGCTGGCTGCAAAATCGGCATCAAAATCTCTTGCGCGCCTGTCGCATTTATTTCTTCACGAACAATATTCATCGCCTTTAAAAGCACACGCATTCCAAGCGGCATAAACGTATATGTTCCAGAACCAATCTGGCGAATCATACCCGCGCGCAGCAAAAGCTTATGGCTTGCAATAGCAGCAGAAGCAGGCGCTTCTTTAAGCGTCGGAAAATATAGAGTATCTAAATAAAGCACGTAAATTTGCCTTTCTTTTTTCGTCCTTTAGCTATTTTTATGGCGAACACCTTAGTTGCTGTATCCATTTTTTTGGCGAACGCCCCACTGGTTGCTCGCCTACTTGCGTGAGGGCGCACCCACAAATGTCCCGTGGTGTTCGCCATCATAAATGCACCAAACCTATAGGTCAATCCTCATGGAAACCTCTTTAAGCTGACGGCGACTCACCTCTGATGGGGCGCCCGTCATGGGGTCAGCGCCAGAAGAAGTTTTTGGAAACGCTATGACGTCGCGAATTGACGGATAGCCTCCAATGAGCATGCACAAGCGGTCAAGACCAAGCGCAATGCCGCCGTGAGGGGGCGCACCAAAGCTTAGAGCCTCAAGCAAGAAGCCAAATTGCTCATCGATTTGTTCGTCATTCATGCCAATCTGGCGCAAAATGCGGCGCTGGAGCTCGGGCGTGTGTATACGGATTGTGCCGCCACCCATCTCAAACCCATCCATGACAATATCGTAACTGTAAGATCCGCAGGCAAGCGGGTCAGTCTCGATTTTGCCTAAGTCTTCATCGCGAACACGCGTGAAGGGGTGGTGTTCTGCGGCATAGCGCTTTTCGTCCTCATCATATTTAAACATGGGAAAGTTAACTACCCAGCATAAATCATGCTTGCTTCTATCAAGATTAAGCAGCTCAGCGCAGTGCAGGCGCATTTGCCCTAGCACCTCGTGCACAACAGAAGGCTTATCTGCACCAAACATGATCAAATCCCCTGGCTCTACATTAAGAGCGGTTTTCATGGCGTCAAGTTCTTCTTCACTGAAAAACTTGGTAATAGGGCTATTGATTTTTCCCTCGGAGCGATATTGAATCCAAGCCATGCCCTTAGCGCCCCATTCAAGCGCAAGTTCTCCCAGCTTATCAATTTGTGCGCGAGGCCAATCGCCCATGCCCTTGGCATTGATTGCTTTTACAACGCCGCCATTTTTTAGCGCGTTAGAAAAAACCTTGAAACCGCAATTTGCCACAATCTCTGACAAATCGACAAGTTCCATGCCAAAGCGCCTATCAGGCCTATCGCTGCCATAGCGATTCATGGCATCTTTGTATTGAACTCTATCAAGTGGGAATGTAATATCATCTATTCCTGCAGCTGAGAGCACCTCTTTAAAGACGCCTTCCATCAAGGTCATGACATCGTCTTCTTGCGCAAAGCTCATTTCTATGTCTACCTGCGTAAACTCTGGCTGACGGTCTGCGCGCAAGTCCTCGTCTCTAAAGCAGCGAGCAATTTGATAGTAGCGTTGCATTCCACCAACTTGTGTGAGCTGCTTAAATATCTGCGGAGATTGAGGCAGCGCATAAAACTTGCCAGGATTTGTGCGTGACGGAACAATAAAGTCGCGCGCGCCTTCTGGAGTTGACTTGCCCATAATTGGGGTTTCTATCTCGATAAATGCTCTCTCGTGCAAGGCTTTGCGCATTGCCCATGTAACAGTATCGCGCAAGCGCAAGGCATCTGAGACAGGTTTTCTGCGCATGTCCAAATAACGCCACTTCATGCGCGTCGTCTCGTCAGTTTCGCTTTCTTCATCTAGTGGAAACGGAGGCGTTGGACTCTCATTTAATATCTCGCAAGCTTCTACCACAACATCCACTTGACCTGTAGGAAGCTTTGGATTTGCTGTATCTTCTGGGCGCCTGCGAACAAAACCAGTAACCTTAATGCACCATTCTGGGCGCATTTTTTCTCCAAGCTCAAAGCAGGTCTTTGCATGGTCTGGGTCAAAGACAACTTGAGTTATGCCTGTTAAATCGCGCAGGTCTACAAAAATAAGACCGCCATGGTCGCGGCGCTTTGAGACCCAACCAGTTAGCGTTGCCTGGTCTCCGATATTACTTTCTCGCAGTTGGCCGCAGGTGTGAGTGTGCATGCTGTGGGCGTTTAGGACGTCATAAATTGACTCGTCAATTGGAAGAGAAATGCCTTTTGAGCTGCTTGTGCTTGGCGCGCCTGTTTGACCTGCTGATTCGGCATTTGCACTGCTTGCGTTTGCGCCTGCCGCGCTGCTTGAGTTTTCTTGTATTTCAGTTGTTTTATTTTCGGGCACTGTATGCCTCCTCATTGTTAGGGCAAACCATAAACTGTAGCCTGCCTCATCGAACAGATATCTTCTGCCCTCATCGAACAGATATCTTTATAGAATAGCGCGCCACATGCAGCGCTAAAGCAGATTTTTCAAAATGTGAAGAAAAAACAAAAGCGCAAACTTAAACCTTGAAAGCATCAACCAAGTTCATGAGCTCTTCAACGATGTTTTCTTGTGGCACTTTATGCAGCTTTTTGCCATGCGCAAACAGCAAGCCCTCATCTTTGCCACACGCGACCCCCGCATCTGCATCCGCTGCCTCTCCAGGACCATTTACCGCACAGCCCATAACAGCAACTTTGATGGGCTTATCAAGCTTTGGCAAGCGCTTTTTTACTTCTTCGGCTATCGGAATAAGGTCCACTTGACATCTAGAACATGTGGGACAAGAAATAAGCTCAGGTTTAATATGGCGAACACCACAGGCAGCTAAAATGCTATAGGCAACCTCGATTTCTTTTACAGGGTCAGCCGTTAGAGAAACTCTCAAAGTATCCCCAATTCCTGAAGCCAACAAAATCCCACAACCAACTGCAGATTTAATGCTGCCATCAAGGGCTGTTCCTGCCTCTGTAATACCAATGTGTAGCGGCACAGATGGCAGCTTTTTGCTTAGTTCTTGATAAGCTGCAACGCAAGTTAGCACATCATGTGCTTTTGCAGACACAACCACATCATAAAAGTTGCGCCTCTCAAAATACTCAACAAAACCGCAGGCAGAAGCTACTAGTTTTTGCGCTTGACTTAAATCTTCACGCGCTGCTAGCTTGTCTTCTAAAGAGCCAGCATTAACTCCAATACGTATGGGGATTCCTGCTGAACTAGCAGCATCTATTACAGAGTCTACTTTTTGAGCAGACCCAATGTTTCCTGGATTTATGCGCAAAGCTGCAGCTCCTGCCTTTGCTGCTCCAATAGCAATCTCGTGGTCAAAGTGAACATCGGCAATAACTGGCAAAGGACTTTTTTGGACGACTTCTTCAAAAAAAGGCAGCGATGCCCTATTAGGAATAGCAACGCGAACAAGCTCGCAACCTGCATTTTTTAAACGTTCGATTTGGTCAAGATTACCTGCAACATCTAAGACTGCACCCTTTGTCTCATCTTTGCGCATGGCAACATTTGTCATTGATTGCACAACAACATCTGCTCCGCCGCCTATGGCTACGCCACCCACTTTTACCTGGCGTGTTTTTTCTCGGACGGCGGCTTGAGAGTGCGCCACCATATCGACCGTGGTGTTCGCCATTACTGCAGCGCCCTTCTTACCTGCAACGTCTGCCGCCACAGAGGTGCTGTCCACTGCCACTGTGGTGTTCGCCACTACTGCAGCGTCCGCCGCCGCCGAGCTGCTGCCGCCAACTCCTGTGGTGTTCGCCATAAAACTAACCCCCTACAAAAAAGCGCACGATGTCTTGGCGCACGAGCACGACAAAAAGCACCAAAAAGAGCACTATAACAGCTGTGGTGGTGATGGAGATGACCTTTTCTGGAATTTCTCTGCGAATGATTTTTTGGACCACCTCAACCACAATTTTGCCACCATCCAGCGGCACTAACGGAACCAAATTGACAATGCCAAGCGATAGCGAAATAACAGCGATGATGTAGAGCAGGGATGACAAGCCATTGTCAGCGGCTTGCTTTGTTACAGCGGCAATGCCGACCACAGAACTTGACTGACTGATGGTC
>CAVEKR010000086.1:0-5930 GCA_963616365.1 Bacteroidaceae bacterium | reverse complement strand
CTCCATAGAAGGAGAGGTCAAGCACGGACGTGGGCAGGGGAGCAACATGGGTGTTGCAACGGCCAATTTGCAAAATCCAACTTATATTAAAAATTTTGGCGAACACAGTTCTACACGCCAGGTCAAAGACGGGGTTTATGCAGGTATTGCCCGTGTTGCCAATAAAAGTTATCTTGCAGCTGTCAATGTGGGAAAAGCTGCAAGTTTTAAAGATGCCATCTCTGACATAGAGGCTCACCTGCTAGATTTTGACGGGCAGCTTTATGGAGAAAAAATAGGTTTATATTTAGTAAAATTTTTGCGAAATCAACAGGTTTTTGATGATACCGATAAACTTATAGCTACTATTAAAAGAGATATAGAACATGTTCGTGAGCTTTTTAGTGACTGTGGTGTTCGCCATAAAGGAGAAAAGCAGATAGGCAATGCCATACATTAATGAAGATGACATTAATAAGGTGCGCGAGGCGTCTGACCTCGTAGAAGTTGCCTCTGCGTATGTGAATTTGCAGCAAAAGGGGCGCGATTTTTGGGCCGTGTGCCCGTTTCATGCCGATAAAAATCCGTCGATGAAAATTGACCCTGCGCTGCAGCTCTGGCACTGTTTTGGCTGCAATAAGGGCGGCGATGTTTTTGCTTTTATTAAAGAGGCCGAACACCTTGATTTTGTTGACGCCGTTTTGCACCTTGCCAAGCGTGCCAATATTGACGTGCATTTTGCTGGCAAAGCTGGCGTTGCTCACGATAAAAAGAGCAGGTTAATTGCTGTGTGTGAGGAGGCGGCAAAGTTTTATCACATGCAGCTTATGCGCTCTAAAGACAAAGGGGCTCAAGAAGCCCGCGACTACCTGCATAAACGCGGCTTTGGCTCTGAGATCTCTAAAAAATGGATGCTCGGCTTTGCTCCTGGCAGAAGATCGCTGCTTAAACACCTAAAAGCAAATGGTTTTAACACATCAGAGATTATTGAGGCTAATTTAGCAGTTGAGCGTTCCCGCGGCAACACAAACGACAGGTTTTTTAATCGCGTGATGTTTCCTGTGCGCGATATTCGCGAGAATACTATCGCGTTTGGCGGCCGCGTGATGGATAAATCGCAGCCCAAGTACCTTAATTCTTCTGAGACGCCTATTTTTCATAAGTCAAATAATTTGTTTGGGATTGACAAGGCAAAATCTCATATTGTCACTAGCAGGCATGCTGTTATTGTAGAAGGCTATACTGACGTTATTGCACTTCATGAGGCTAATATTCAATGCGCTGTTGCAACGCTGGGGACCGCTTTAACATCTCAGCACCTAAAGTTGCTCTCGCGCTACACTTCAAAAATTATCTATCTTTTTGATGGCGATGAGGCAGGTCAAAAGGCTGCCGATAGGGCGGCAAGTTTTATAGATTGGCATTCTGCAATAGAAAGCCAAAGGGATCCTTTGGAGCTAGACGTTGTTATTTTGCCAGCAAACCTAGACCCTGCAGAATTTATTGCTGCACACGGGCCAGATGAGCTAAAAAAGCTGCTTGAAGATGCAAAGCCACTGCTCAAGTTTGCTATCATGCGGCGCTTGAACAGCTTTGATGTAAGTGTTCCTGAACAAAAGGTTCGCGCCATGAACTCAGCGCTAGAGGTTCTTTATCCTTTAAAAGGTAGCATTTCAGCAACAGATTACATTAATCTTATTGCTGACACTTTAAATATTGGCTATAATGACGTGTTTGAGACTTTCAAAAAGATGAGAGCTCCTATGGCTGCCCGCCATCACAATAATATCGCTACTCATCAAAGTCAAAAGCAAGTTGTAGGTTCGACGTCTGCTGGCGTAAATGCTGGTGGTGGCAATGCCGCTGGTACGGCGTTTGCAGGGGCTGCTGGGTCTGCTGGCGGTTCTAACGCTGGCGCGGCTGGTGCTAATGCTGCAAGTGCGGCTGGTGTCACGGGCACGGTCAATACCGCTGGTGCAGTTGGTACTGGCGCGGCGTTTCCTGCAGATTCGGCGTCTGCGCGCATTATAAACGCTGATAGGCGTTTTGCGCGCATGGAATACGAGCTACTTGGTCTTATAGTACAAGATGCGTCTTTGTTGCAATCTGTTGCAAATGACCTTATGCAAATTGCGTGGAGCAATCCAGATGCAAAAAAGATGGCTGAGGCTTTGGTGAAGATGTCTCCTAGTTCAAGTCCTGCTCAATGTTTTAGTGCGCTACAACTTGTTTGCAGCAATACAGCTGCCCATTTATCTGAAGCAATGTCAGATACAAGTTTTGGTGCTGGCACTTCTAGCGCTGGTAACGCAAGTGGCGCTGGCGTAAATCGCAGTGGCGCTGGTAAAGCGGGGAGCGCTGGAAATACTGGCGGCGCGAGCGCTTCTATTGGCGGCGCGGCTGATGGTGGCGAACACCACGGCACTGCGAGCGGCACTAATGGTGCAAAAAGCTCCAGTACAGCAAGTCGCGCTAATGCAGACTTTGCAAGCGTGAGCTATCATGCCGATGCAATGCGCCGCGTATCCATATTGCTTTTTACTTTAAAAGCGCGCGACCTTGAGCGCAATATCCGCGCTGGCAAAGCGCAGCTTAAAGAGCTGGGCAAAGACAGCGCCAAGGCAGACGAACTATTTGAGCGAATAGTAAAATTACAAAAAGACCTTGCTGCTTTAAGAAAAGAGGCAGGCATAGGCAAATCGATAGATGAAAGGTAAGGGGTTTATTCGTGGCTGAAGCAAAAACTACTGCAAAAACCGCTGCTAAGACAAGCAAAAAGGCGACTAGCAAGGCCAGCACAAAAAAGGCTGCTAGCACTAAAAAGGCTGCTTCTACTAAGGGGGCGAACACCACAGCGGCTGCTACAAAAAAGAGCACTGCTACTAAGAGCGGCGCTAGCAAAGCAAGCGCAAGCAAGGCGAGTACTACTAAAAAGGGGAGTACTGCTAAGAGCAGCGCCAAGAGTAGCGCTGCTGCTAAGTCTACAAAAGCTGCCAGCTCAAAGGCGGCAAGCACCAAAAAGAGTGCGTCTAAAACAACGGCTACAAAAACCACAAAAGCCGCTACAAAGAGCACAGCTAAATCAAGTGCTGCAAAGAGCAGCTCAAAGACAGCAGCTAAAAAGCCTGCTGCTAAATCAACAGCCACTAAAAAAACATCAACAACCAAGGCTGCTGCTAAAACTACTAGTAAGGCAGCTTCCAAAACGACTGCTAAAGCAAGCACAAAAACTGCTGCTAAGTCAAGCGCTAAGGCTTCGACTACCAAGAGTTCGACCAAAAAAACAGCTGTCAAAGCTTCAACAGCCAAGTCTTCCAGCACTAAGGCGTCTTCTAGCAAGACGTCCACAACCAAGTCTTCAACCGCTAAGACCGCTTCTAAGTCGACCAAAAAAGCCGCTACTAGCAAGGCTTCAGCTACTAAAGCTGCCACTAAGACAGCTACCAAATCAGCTGCCAAAAAGTCAACAAGCGCCAAAAAAGACGAGCCCAAAGCCAAGTCCAGCGCCAGCAAGTCAAGCGCTAAAAGCGCTATAAAAGCAAGCGCCAAGAGCACGAAGAGCGCCAAAAAAGACAAGCTCGAAGACGAGCTCCTCGGCGATACACTTAAAGACACACTCAACGACGCCTTTGACGATGACTTCCAAGACGACTTTGCCGATGATTTTGAAGATGATTTTGAAGACGACTTTGATGACATCGACTACAACCCAGATGAGCCAGACTTCATAGAAGAAGAGCGCCTTGCAGAAGAGGCGGCAGCTAAGCAGGCAGAGCAGACAAATGCAGAACTTGCAAAAGAGCAAGAAGAAAACGAGGCTGCTCAAGGCGTGCTAAACAGCGACCTTTTACTAAAGCTCGATTCCTACTTATCAAATTGTGGCAAAAAAGTTGACCGCAAAGAGCTCAACAAGGTGTTCGCCATTGACACCTTGCCCATAAAACAAACTGTTACTGTTGTGGAATATTTAAAGGCCAACGGTATTCAGGTTGAGGGGCTGACCAAGCAGGAAAAAGCGCGCATTGCAGAGCATGCAGATATCGACCCTGATATGTCGGACGAAGACATTTTGAAGGATATAGAAGAAGACGATCTAGCTGCAGATATTGATGCTGTGATTGCAAAGCCAAAGGCTAAGAAAAAAAGGCAGAAGGCGCCAAAGAACGAGACCGAGGCGCAAAAGCGCAAGCGCCGCCTTGAGGCGCGCCACCAAAAAGCCGAGGCTGCAAGTGTTGCCATGCTTACTGGAGACCCTGTTCGCATGTATCTTAAAGAGATTGGCCGCGTGGACCTGCTTACAAAAGCGCAAGAAATTGACTTGGCCATGAAGATTGAGGCTGGTCTTGCTGCCACAGAAGAGCTTGAAGCGGCAGAAAAAGAAGGCAAGGAGCTCACGCGCAGAGAAGTGCGCAGGTTAAGCCGCATTGAGCAGGTCGGTTTTGATGCAAAAGATGCGCTTATCGAGGCAAATTTGCGTCTTGTGGTCTCCATTGCAAAGCGCTATGTTGGCCGCGGAATGATGATGCTTGACCTTATCCAAGAGGGCAATTTGGGCCTTATTCGCGCAGTTGAGAAGTTTGAATACAAGCAAGGCTTCAAGTTTTCTACATATGCTACCTGGTGGATTAGGCAGGCAATCACGCGCGCTATTGCAGATCAGGCTCGCACCATTCGCATTCCTGTGCACATGGTCGAGACAATCAATAAGGTTTCTCGCATACAGCGTGACCTGCTGCAATCTTTGGGTCAAGAGCCAACTCCAGAAGACATTGCTCGCGAGCTTTTAATCGAAGAAGCAAAGCGTGATGGCGAACAAGACGGTAAAAATGAAGACGTCCAGATTGACATGGAAGCCATAGAAGAGCAGGTAGAGGCAAAGGCTGCGCGTGTTCGCGAGATTTTGAAGATTAGCCAAGAGCCTGTAAGTCTAGAGACTCCAATTGGAGAAGAAGAAGACTCCCAGCTTGGAGACTTTATCGAGGACCACGAGGCAATAAGACCAGATGACGCTGCAAGCTATAGCTTGCTAAGAGACCAGCTCCAAAAAGTGCTAGGTACCATGGCAGAGCGCGAGCGCAAGGTCGTTGAGCTGCGTTTTGGTCTAAAAGACGGGCATCCTCGCACGCTAGAAGAGGTCGGGCGCGAGTTCAACGTAACCCGCGAGCGCATTCGCCAAATTGAGAGCAAAACTTTGGCAAAGCTGCGCCACCCATCGCGCTCAAGCAAGCTCAAGGACTATCTATAGGGCTTTTTTGTAGCATTCTTTTTATGCTTGCTATTTACAAACAGTCGTGTTAGTATTGTTGCTCGTGCGTTTGCACTTGTTTGTGCTTGTGCAAATTAGCTTTGTTTATGTTTGGCCCCATGGCGCAATGGTTAGCGCAGGCGACTCATAATCGACAGGTTCCAGGTTCGAGTCCTGGTGGGGCCACCAATTTTATGTTTGCGCAAACGCAGAGGCGCTCTCGCAAGTATTTATTTTGGCGAACACCACGTTCGTCAATAAAGGTATACAAGCGCAGCTTATAAACGCTTCTTGAGTGTTTTTTAATTTACCGCTTAGCGCGCTATTATTTGACTATTTGTGGCGCTATTTGCATATTATTTGAAAAGCTAAAATTTTTCGTGCATTGCGCTTTATTTTGTGTTAGTATTTTATCTCGCGCGTGATTGCAATATAAGTGTTACACACTCAAAGCACCACGCACTGCCATTCCTCGGTAGCTCAATGGCAGAGCCCTCGGCTGTTAACCGAGTTGTTGTAGGTTCGAGTCCTACCCGGGGAGCCATATTAAATTCGCCAAAGGCTCGCTTACGCGAGCCTTTTTGCTTTTACAAAAGACCCGCGGCGATTATCGCCGCTGCAGGTTTCACCAAAGCCACCTGCTACACTGGCTCACGTAAGCGAGCCTTTCTGCTTTCTAAAAAAGCCGCGGCTTTAACAATAGTTC
>CAVEKR010000085.1:5092-5937 GCA_963616365.1 Bacteroidaceae bacterium | reverse complement strand
GTCTATATAACTATTGAGGTCATAGATGTCTTGACCTTAAAAACAGGAATGTTGCTTTTGCCTTTTGCGCCAAGTCCTGACCGTGTGCTAGAGGCTGTTCCAACTAATGCAGCGCAATACGTTAATAACTTGGTTTCTTCAATGATTTTGCTTGCAGAAGGCGTTTTAGCTGGTCTTATCAGCGGATTTCTTACTGGACTTTTAATGGGCTGGTCAAAGATTGCTAATTATTGGTTTGCCCCTCTTCTTAAATTTATTGGACCTGTTCCTTCTGCGGCTTGGTTGCCAATTGCTGTAGTTTTAATGCCAACAGCACATACAGCAGGTGTTTTGCTCATTGCTGTTGCTATTTGGTTTCCACTATCTCTCATGCTTTCTTCTGCAATACGCTCAACTGATAAAAGAAAAATCGAGGCAGCTCGCACAATGGGTGCTACAGAAGGCTATATTTTGTTTCATGTTGCACTCCCAGCAGCTGTACCACAAATTTTTGATGCTTTATTTATGGGGCTTTCTTCAAGCTTTGGAGCACTCATTATTTCAGAGCAGCTTGGCGTTAAGGCAGGTTTGGGCTGGTATATTAACTGGGCAAGCGCTTGGGGAGAATACTATAAGGTCTTTGCCACAGTAGGCATTTTCATCATAATTTTCTATGTTTTGATTAGCTTGCTTTTTAAGCTAAGAGACAGGGTTATGAAGTGGCAACAATCAGTGGTGAGGTGGTAGTTATGTTTAAAAAGTATGCTCCCATCTGTCAAAATTGCAACTTGAAGCGCTGTCAAAATAGTAGCCACAAACACAGCTATATGCGCAATCAAAATTGCAGTCTGAAGCGCTGCCAAATT
>CAVEKR010000085.1:0-5028 GCA_963616365.1 Bacteroidaceae bacterium | reverse complement strand
CACCACTTTTTGAGTCAAATGGCAAACACGAGCTCATTGCAAAAAACATCACACAGACATTTTTAGATGGCGATACAGAAACATGGGCACTTGATAGATTTTCTCTCACAATTTCTGGAGATGAGGTAGTCGGCATTATTGGTCCTTCAGGCTGCGGAAAGTCAACTTTCTTGCGAATGATTGCAGGTCTTGACGAGCCCTTAACTGGAGAGATTACCTTTGATGGCAAGCCTGTTACAGGTCCAGATGAGCTGCGAGCCATGGTGTTTCAAAACGCCAACTTGTTTGAGTGGCTCACCGTAGAAGAAAACATCGCTTTTGGACTTAAGGCAACCAAGCAATACGATGAGAAAAGCTATAAAATACCTCGCCTTATAAAGATGATGGGTCTGCAAGGCTTTGAGGATTCTTATCCTCCGCAAATTTCTGGCGGTATGGCATCGCGCTGCGGGCTTGCGCGTACTTTTGTGATGAATCCGCAGCTCATATGCTTTGACGAGCCCTTATCGGCGCTTGACGCCTTTACGCGAGCTGCTCTTCAAGATGAGATTATCAAGATGCAGCAGCTAGCGCACATGTCTATGGTGCTTGTAACACATGACATAGAAGAGGCAGTTTATTTGTGCGACCGCGTGGTGGTCATGTCTGCAAGACCTGGCAAAAAGGTCGGCGAGCTAAAAATCGACTTGCCCCACCCGCGCAACCGCGTTTCTCCAGAGTTTGTGCAGCTTAGAAGTGATCTTCTTGATTTATTGCACCAAGGAGGCCCGTTAAGCGAGGTAGAAGAACAGACTAAGGTTGAAGAACAAACTAAGGTCGAAGAGCAAGTGGCTAATAATTAGGATAAATATTTTGGCGAACACCCCGCTGTGTTGGGTAAAAGTTTGAATGTATCGGACGAACACCACGCTGCGTTGGGCGAACACCCCAGTACAGCAAGCGAACACAGTGTTAGTAAATGCGACCGTGGGGGCACGCCATAAAAAGTGTTCACTATAAAAATAGCTGAAGGATTAACTAGGTGACAGGCGCTTATATTTGTTTCAATGTCACAAGTAAAGGCGCTTCACATAAAATTTGAGCAAACGCTCAAAGGTAAGAAAAGTTGTTATGAAGAAAGGTGTATGTTATGACACAAATTTCACGACGCAATTTTGTAAAGGCAGCAGGTATTGCTGGCGCAGGTGTTATGGCTGCAGGTCTTGCAGGCTGTAACAACAATTCAGGTTCTAGTAGCTCATCATCAAGCTCAACTAGCTCTTCTTCAGGGCAGAGCGACAAGGCGATTTTGGGTTATTGGGGCGGCACATGCGAGATGCCAATTTATGTTGGCTATGAGAAGGGCTTCTTCAAAGATGCTGGTCTAGACATTGAGATCATGAAAATCACAGAAGATGTTGCTCCTTTGATGGCTAATGGCACTCTTGATTGCTTTGAGCTTACTCCAGATAAATTTAAGCCAATGGAGCAGGGCTTGGAGTGCGTTATCATTGACTCTTTGCATTATGGTTGCCAACAAGGTGTGGCAAGTGCTGCATCTGGCATCAAGACTGCTGCAGACCTAGAAGGCAAAAAGGTTGCTGCTGAAGTTGGTTCAATTGCACAGATTATGCTTTCTGGTTTGATGGTCGATGCTGGCAAAGATCCTAATAAAGTTGAGTGGGTAAGCTATAAAAACGCTCAAATGGACGGCGCTTTAGCTAGCGGCGAGATTGATGCTTTTGCAGCTTATGACCCATGGCCAGACATTTCTTTGGACAAGGATTCAACTCGCACTCGTTTTTGGTCTTGGACCTTTGACAGCGGCATTAAAGACATTTTGTGCTGCTTTGTTGGTCTTTCAAGCAAAAAACTCAAAGAAAGCCCAGATGTTGGTAAGAAATTATGCGAAGGCTTTAAGAAGTCTGCTGATTGGATTCGCTCTAATGTATCTGATGCTTGCAGCTTGGCAATTGAGAAGGGCTATGTACCAGTAAATACTGATGCTGGCTTTACTCGCGAGATGATGGAACAAGAAGTTGAAGCTTATCGCTTTATCTCAGGTGATAAAAACGAGATTGATAAGTCATTCAAGTACATCTGGGAATCTGTCAACAAGGCAGGCGCTATGGATAGTGCACCATCAGATCTTGATTCTTATATCATGAACGATCTTTATAATAAGATGGTTAACTATCAAGGAGCTTAAGCTTATTGTTTGGGCGCTATTTGTCTGTTAGCAAAAAGTCAGGCTGCTTATTTTTCCAAAAAAGAGCAGCTTGGCTTTTGTTTTTTTTACTGGCGCGTTTGCCATGAAAACGTGCCCACAACACGTGGTGTTCGCCCAAAAGCGCGCCCAAGCGCCCGTGGTGTTCGCCAAAAAAATAATGAGGAACAATTATGAAAGAACTCGTTTTTCATAGTCTTAAAATGCGAAAAGTGGCAACAATTTCTGTTGTCTGCTCTGTTGCCCTATCTGTAATGGTCTTTTTTGCCCTAGGGCTTACCTATGGCGGAGTGCAGGCAGGGGTTCAGACCTCGCTTGCTCGTGGAGGCGCAGACCTGGTGGTTGTGCCAAGTTCTGCAGCCGACGAACTTTCTGATACTTCGCTTTTATTTACTGGTGCTCCTGCTGCCATATACTTTGACAAGAGTGTCTACGAGCGCATTTGTCAAGCTGACGGCGTCGAGGCTGCGACCCCGCAATTTTACAGCCAATCCCTTAATCAGCCATGCTGTTCTACCGACGGCATGACGCGCGTTATTGGCGTGGATTTTTCTACGGATTGGACTGTGCAGCCTTTTACCGATTATGACTTATCTGCTGGCATTGCAGATGATGAGCTTGTGGTAGGCAGTGGAGCTGCAGGAACAGTGGGCGAGGAGATGCAACTTTTGGGCAAAACCTTTAAGGTGGTAGACCGCTTGCAGCCATCAGGCACAGACCTTGATTCTTCTATGCTTCTAAACATTGATACTGCTAGAATGCTATCTTCAAGTGCGCAAGGTCTGCAATATCTGTGGCAAAAAAATGGCAGTCCCGACAATTTGCTCTCGAGCGTTTTGATTAAAAAGACGGACAACGCAGATGTCACTCGCCTTACAACCATCATAGAAAATGCCGCTGATGTAAAGGTCATCCAGCGCTCAAATGTGGTAGAAAATTCGCAAGAGCAGCTCCAAAGCGTTTTTAGCATTTTGCTCATTTGTGGTGCTGCAATGCTGCTCATCACCTTAATTCAGCTTTTTGCGAGGTTTTATTCTTGCGTGTGGGAAAGAAAAAGCGAGCTTGCGCTTTATCGCGCCATCGGGGCTTGCACAAAGCAAATCAAGCGCCTAATTGCAGCGGAGGTCGGAATAATCACTGCTCTTGGTCTTGTCTGCGGCTTTATTCTTGGCGCGGGTTTTTACATTGTGCTCCTAAACATTTTGCAAACAGGTTCCTCTTTCCCATTTATCGGGCTTGCGCCTGCTTTAATAATAGCGCTGGTAGCTGCCTTGGTTGTGCTCTTTGTCATATTGGCGCTCATATCTATAGCAGCGCCTTTGCGCCAAATCGCGCGCTTGGACCCGTCGCTGGCAATGCAGCAAGGAGACATTGGGTAGAAGTGCGCGTATAAGTGGCTGAATAAGTTTGCGCCGCTTAAGCATAATGGCGAACACCACGCTAGCTTGGATGGCTATAATGATGGCGAACGCCCTAGTGGCTTGAGCAGCTATAATGACAGTGATGCGCCCTGCTGCTGCAAACATTTGAGCGGCCCCAGTGTCAGCCGCACCTGAACGCCCCACTGACAAGCACGACAGCTTTTAAGAAAGGTCAAAATATGGATTGTCCTAGAATAGTTATAGAAAAAATCACTAAATCCTATGGTGAAACCGAGATTTTAAAAGAAAGCTCTCTTGTAGTAGAGCCAAAAACTTCTGTCGCTTTTGTTTCTCCATCAGGTTCTGGAAAGTCCACGCTTTTATCCATGCTTGGTTTAATACTTAGCCCAAGCAGCGGAGATGTGATTATAGGAGATAAAAGCACTTGCATGCTAAATGACAATGAACGCTCTGAGCTGCGCAGCAAAAGCATCGGTTTTATTTTTCAGCACACCCAATTGATTGGTTCTTTGCGCGCCTGGGAAAACGTGGCTGTTCCTGCGCATTTTTCAAAGACAGAGGTCAAGGATAAAAAGCAGCGTGCATGTGATTTGCTAAAGCGTTTTGGTCTAGAAGAGCGCATAAATTACTATCCTTTTCAGCTGTCCATTGGTCAAAAGCGCCGCATTGCTTGCGCGCGAGCATTAATGCTTAATCCGCCAATTTTAATTGCAGATGAGCCAACAAATGATCTGGACAAGGACTCTGCAAATAGCGTTTCTGCTGCATTATTTGAACATGTTGAAAATGGTGGAATTTTGCTCTATGCTACTCATGATGAAGAACTCTCGACAAAGGCAGACAGAGTGTTTCATTTGGTAAACAAACAATTTGTAGAAAGGTAAGGTCAAGTTATGAATGACAAGGCGTGGAAAATTTGCAGTTGGATAGCTTTTGTTTTGCTCGTTGCAATTTCTGCAGTAGCAACTGCAATTGGTGGATGTGATAAGCAGGTAGAAACTGCAGCGGGAGGCCAAATGCCCATGAAATGCCATTGGGCAATGATTGCTGTGGCACTAATTGCGTGGCCAGGTCTTTTTTCAAACATTGCTGCTACGTATTCAAAAGAGTCGCTCGTGCGCCGCATTGCAACTTTTGGACATGCCGCCTCAGCTCTTATGATCTTGGCAGACCTTTATTATTCAATTGGCATTTGTGCCAGCGCCGAGATGCAATGTCACATGTCAGCGCTTGCGATAACGATTCTTTGCGCTATAACTGTGGTACTAGATATTGTTTTGATTATATTGGCAAAGCCAAAAGATGATAATGAACCAAAGATGAAGATTTAAAAGCCCGAACATTGGCTAAAAATGTAAAGCTCCTGTTCATATGTTTGGACAGGAGCTTTTTCTTATCAGTTTTTATGGTTTGAAGTTAGCTAAAGTGCCTGTGCCGTAA
>CAVEKR010000084.1:4535-5997 GCA_963616365.1 Bacteroidaceae bacterium | reverse complement strand
TGTTACTTCTGTTTCTGGAAAGTCATTGACTTTGAATACAGATTACACACTTAGCTATAAGGATAATATTTATCCAGGTACAGCAACCCTTGAGGTTATTGGTAAAGAGGGCAGCGATTATGCAGGCACTCAACAATCAACCACTTTCAAGATTACTGGTGATTTATCAAAAGATGCAGAGTTTTCAGACATCAATGATGTATATGCAAAGAGTGGTTCTGCAGTAGAGCCAAAGCCTACCGTTAAGGATAAGGGCGGCAATTTGCTTAAATTAGGCACTGATTATACGCTTTCTTATGAGAACAACACAGATGTTGGCACTGACGCCAAAGTTATTGTTACAGCAGTTAAAGATAGCAATTGGACAGGCAGCTGGTCTAAGACTTTTGAAATCAAAGATTTGACTGGTGGCGATATTTCACAGGCAGAAATTACAGGTATTGAAAGCTCTTATGTAGAGATTGGCTCTGCAATTGTTCCTGAGGTACATGTAGTGGCAACAGTTGATGGAACTAAGGTCGAACTCACCAAAGGTGTTCACTATTCTGTAAAGTGCACAGACAATATTAATCCAACCTTTAGTGCAAAGATTAAACTTGAAGGTCTTGATCCATGGACTGGATCTGTAGAAAAGAGTTTTACTATTACTGGTGATATTTCTCAAGCAACAGTAGTTGGTGTTGAAGAAAGCTATACAGAGACTGGTAGCGCAATTACTCCAACAATCACCAAAGTTACTGGTTTATCTGGAACAGAGCTAACGCTTAATTCTGATTACACTGTTGTTTGTACAGACAATGTTGCTCCTGGTACAAAAACACTAACAATTAATGGTGTTGGCTTATATGCAAATACTAAAAAAGACATTACTTTTAAGATTAAAGGTGATCTTGCATTAGCAAGTGTAGCTGGTTTAGAAAATCCATTTGAAGAGACTGGCAATAATGTTTATCCAGAAATTACTGTAACTGGTAAATCTGGCGCTAAGTTAAAAGAAGGCACAGATTATGACTTTGCCGAATATGTTCCTGCTGCAACTGTTGGAAAACATGAGCTTTCACTTACTGGTTTAGGTGATTATGCAGGCACAAGCATAAAGCCAACCTTTATAATTTCTGGTGATCTTTCTAAAGCAGCTGTTACAGGAATAGAAGGTACCTATCCTGCTGCAGATGGTAGTGAAATTAAACCAGAGCCAACCGTTACAAGCTTTAGCGGTGCTGTGCTTGTAAAGGGTACAGATTATGAACTTCAGTATGAAAACAATAAAGGAGTTGGCACTGCTACCATAAAGATTAATGGTCTTGGTTATTATAAAGGCACTGCAACAACTGCAACCTTTAAAATTGCAGGCGATATTTCTAAAGCAAATGTAGTTGGAGTTCAAGAAAGCTATACTGCAACAGGCAATCCTATTGTGCCTGAAATAACAGTAAGCATTGATAAGACTATCTTGACTGTT
>CAVEKR010000084.1:0-4525 GCA_963616365.1 Bacteroidaceae bacterium | reverse complement strand
AGATTATAAGGTTGAGTACACAGGCAATAAAGATCCAGGTACAGCAAGCATCGTCATTACTGGTATTGAAAATTATGCTGGCAATAAAGTTGTAAACTTTGAAATTAATGCAGATATTGCTAAGGCAAAAGTAAGTGGCATTGAGGCTTCTTATGAAGAGACTGGTTCTGCTATTGAGCCTAAGCCAAAAGTTGTTTATGATGAGAACGAATTAAAAGTAAATGTTGATTACACTCTTGATTATAAAGACAATGTAAGCGTAGGAACTGCAACTGTCATAATTGCTGGTATGGGTAACTATACAAATAAACAAGAAGTAACATTTAGCATTACTGCTAAGCCATCTCAAACTTCTTGGAACCGCCTTTCAGGTGGCTCTGCTTTAACCACTATGAAAGCTATTGTTAATGAAGGCTGGGAATCTTCTGAATGGGCTATTGTTGCAACCTCTCAAAGCTACCAAGATGCCCTATCTGCTTCTGCTTTGGCAGGTCTTTTGGGCAATGCTCCTGTTCTTTTGACTCCTTCAAATGAACTTAGCGGCGTAACAAAGAACTTGCTTATAAACAAAGGCGTTAAAAAGGCTGTTATTGTTGGTGGCACATCTGCAATTTCTAGTGATGTAGAGGCTGCTATTAAGGCTGCTAACAACATTGAGACCACCCGTATTTCTGGTGGTACTGCAACCACTACTGCAACTGCAGTTTATAAGTGGGGCAAAGATAGCGCTAATACTGGTGGAACAACTTGGGGCACAGATGCTATAGTTGCAACTCTAGACTCTTATCAAGACGCTTTATCAATTGCACCTTATGCTTATGCAAAACATGCTCCAATTTTCTTGACAGATAAGGGCACTAAAGATATCCGTGGCAGTGTAGAAACCTTTATCAAAGAAGGTGGCTTTACTCAGACCTTAATTATTGGTGGTGTATCTGCAGTATCAAAAGATGTTGAAAGTAAAGTAGTAGGTGCTAACCGCTTGTCTGGTGGTACAGCTTATACCACTTCTAAGGCTGTTGCTACATTTGCTTTGGCAAATGGCATGACAGCTAAAGATACTGGTGTTGCTTGTGGTACAGGCTATCAAGATGCCCTAACTGGCGCTGCCCTTTGTGGTAAGAATAGTTCTATCTTGCTACTTGCAGATGACAACACTAAGAACTCTAAGTACACCACAGCTACAAGCATTATCACGGCTCAAAAAGACAACCTAGAAAAATGCTACATCTTTGGCGGCACTGCCGCTGTCTCTGAGACAGTAGCAAAAGCTATTGAGGCGGCATGTAAATAAAAAATTGCAACTGAGACTTGCATTTATAAAGACCTAGCGAGCTTTGTGAGGGCGAGGGTCGCACACTCCTTGCTCAAACAGTCCTCGCCGCAAAAAACGCCCTGCTAAGCAGGGCTTTTTTGCGTCTGCGGAACTCGCCGCAAGTGTCGCCCTCGCCCTTATAAACCTGTTCAGTATAGGTGTTTTACATCAATTGTCATGATAAAACAAATGCGTGCGGAAATCACGCACGCATTTGTTGAAGTATCTAGCCAACAACCTACTAAAAGCCTGCAGGTAAAACGCTACTGTACCAGCGCGCCCTCGCCCTTAAAAGTTTGCTAAGAACGTAGGCTGTGCTTTTAACACCGCACCAAAGCGCCCGTGGCGTTCGCCATTATTGCGTGCCGCAAGCAGGGTGTGGTGTTCGCCATGAAAATGCATAAAGCGTGTGGGGTGTTCGCCATGATAATTTTTGAAAATAAAAGGAATACAAACTGGAAAAATTGCGCAAAATTTGCTATAATTTAAGGGTTGACCGTTTAGCAAAAAAGTATGGTCAGCCTTATTGTTTATAGTGCTAGTTTGATGTTTTGGGGTGAGTACGTAATGCAAAAAGTTATGACTAAAAAATCGCTTGCAAGAAAAAGAAAATCGCTGCAATATGCGGGGCTTATAGCTGCGTGTGTGATTGTGGCTTGTGTTGCTTTGTTTGTAGGCTTGCAGATGAGCCAAGCAGCTACGCAAGCAGCGAGTATGCAGGCGGCACAAGAAGAGAGTGCGGAACAAGGTGCGGACAGTACAGAGGGCGCGGGCGGCGCGGACGGCACGAGCGGCGCAAGCAGTGCGGCGGGCGCAGACAGTGCCTCCAGCCTGGGCACCTCAGGCGCACTTACGCTAACAAGCGCAAACACCGCAACCACAACAAGCTCCACAGACTCATTAGGCATCACCCTCACCTCGGACTGGCTTGCCAGCATTAGAGATGACACCAAGTTAAGTGCGCTGACCCTGCCAGGCACTCATGATAGCGCGACGTATAATTTTGTGAAAAATTACACGACAAAGCAATACGCGCAATGTCAGGATTTAACTATAGAAAACCAGCTTTCTTCCGGAATCCGCGCGTTTGATTTGCGCTATGTCTATAATCATGACGGCAATGGAGATTTTACTATTTGGCACGGGTATGGAAACGCCCTCAATTTTGACTACCAATGCGCTGATAGCGATGGCAGCGCGCAGACGCTTTCCAATATTTTGGGAAAATTCAAGACTTATCTTGCGGCGCACCCTAACGAATTTGTCGTAGTGAATTTTCAAAAAGAGGGCGGCGATGATGCGGGAGTATCTCAACTTTCTGCCTTGTGTAAACAATATGACGTTGTTTCAGCTTCTGCCAATTCTTCTGTTAGCGCTTTGCGTGGAAAAATTATCAACGGCTCAAGCTGTATGCAAACCGCTAGCGGGGACTATAATGACTGGGAGGCCTCAGAATCTGATAAAATCGAGCAAATGAAAAACTGCTTTAGTGCAGCCCCTACTGTAACTACAGCTTCTACCAGTGCTTTTCCACTGGCTGCCATATTTACAAATGTTTCTTTTTATGCTGGCGGGTCAATAACAAATGTGTTTAACTATAAGTCGGTAAGGACTCGCGCTGCAACTATTCGCTCTGGCTTTTTTGACTCAAACCCTTTTTCTTCTTACGGACAAAAGGCTTATGGCTGGGTGCTTTACGATTTTCCAACAACGGACGTCATCAATATGACCATCAATGCCAATTCTTGGGCAAATTGGAAGACCTGCACTGTCAAGTTTGACACCAAGACCACAAGCACTGTGAGCAGCCAAAGTGTTCGCGAAGGCAGAACTGCAGAAAAACCTAATGACCCGACCTTTACAGACATGACTTTTGATGGCTGGTACACAGACACAAACTACACCACCAAGTGGAATTTTGACACAGACACCGTTAGTTCTGACATGACGCTTTATGCCAAATGGATTGGCAAGATTACTTATAACCTTAACGGCGGGACTAACGCGCAGGATAACCCCAGCACCTATGTTTATGGCAAGGGCGTTTCTTCTTTTAGTCCTGCAAAAAAAACTCAGGCTCTTTTTGGCGGGTGGTTTTGGGATTCTTCTTTTATAACAAAGGCGACCTCGATTTCTAGCGTGCAATCTGGCGAGGTCAAGCTCTATGCAAAATGGGATGCCTGCCACGACATTTCTGATACAAAGATAAAAGTTGCAAGCGTTACCTACAATGGCCAAGCTCAACAACCCGCTGTGACCATTACATATAAGTCAGAAAGCGTGGACGAGTCTAATTACACTTTGAGCTATTCCAACAACGTCAATGCAGGTACAGGCACGGTAACCGTTACGGGTCAAAATGAATTTACTGGTCAAACCCAAGCCTCGTTTACCATTAATCCTGCGTCAATTTCTGATGCAAGTTTTAGTGAAATTGCAGCGCAAAGTTACACTGGCTTAAGCCTTGAGCCTGCAATTAGCGGCACTTTTGCAGGTAGTTCGCTGACTAGCAATGATTTTACTGCAACTTATTCTAATAATGTAAATGTTGGCATGGCGAACACCACACTGGCAGGCAAGGGTAATTTTACAGGGACGTGTAAGCTTACTTTTAACATTGTTGCTGCATCTGCAAGCAAGTTTAATATATCTGGTCTTGATGGGGTTTATAGAGAGACAGGCTCTGATGTAGAGCCGTTGCCAATAGTTGCTAATTCTTATACAGGCAAAACGCTTGAAAAGGGCACGGATTATACCTTGAGTTACACAAATAATGTAGTGCCAGGAACAGCAAGTGTTACTGTTAGTGGCAAGGGCAACTGGACAGGAAATCAAACAAAGAACTTTACAATTTCTGGTGATATTTCAAAGGCAACTGTTGCTCCTGTTCCTGCTCAGGGCAAAAATCCAAATGGAGACCCTGTAAAACCTGAGCCAATAGTTACAGGTTTATCTGGTGTCACTTTAAAGTTGGGCACAGATTATACATTGGACTATAAGGACAATACCAATATAGGAACTGCTACGATTACCATTATTGGTGCTGGTAGTTATGCTGGCACGCAGACTTCTACCACCTTTGATATTCGCGCAAACTTTAACGAGATAACAATTAGCGGCATTGCTGATTCTTATGACGAGATAGGTTCTGAGATTAAGCCTGAAATTACTGCTACTGATAAAAGCGGCAAGGTGCTTACAGAAAAAGTC
>CAVEKR010000083.1:0-6079 GCA_963616365.1 Bacteroidaceae bacterium | reverse complement strand
CCGTGGTGTTCGTCATGGAAATTAATGGATTTTTTATGTGAATTTTTCAAAAAGTGCCAAAATACCCCCTTTCACAAAAAAACTTCTTGACTTATCTGCTGCGTTTTTGTATTGTTTAGGTCTTTACGGCGCGCGTGCCTATGAAAAGTTCTAGGAGCGTCTAGAGACATGCCTAGAAAAGTTCTAGAAGTGCCTAGAAACATGCCTAGAAAAGCTTTAGAAAACCTAGCAAAACTCTAGAAAAGCGTGCGTCTAAAGAAATCTTAAGAGACAATATTTAAGAAACCCATAAGCAATCATCGTTCGTTGAAGGAGGAGCTAGTGGCAAGTAAAACCGCTTCAAAGACTTCAAAAGCAAAGAAAGAGCAAGAGGCAAAGTCCGCCGCGCAAGATAGCGCAGCCCAAGGCAGCGCTGCCGGCACAAAGACTAACACCTATCGCTATAGAAGAAGCTTTGCAAAAATCAGCGAGGTCATGGACATTCCTAACCTCATTTCTATTCAGACAGATTCTTTTAATCGTTTTATGTCAGAAGGTTTGGCAGAGACTTTTAAGAGCATGTCGCCAATCCAAAACAGCACTAAAAATCTGAGTGTTGAATTTGGTGAACACGAATTTGCAGACCCAAAGTACTCTGAGCGCGAGTGCAAAAGCCGCGACATCAGCTATCAAGCAGCGCTTTTTGTAAATGTGCGCTTGATTGATAAAGAGACGGGCGAGATTAAAGAGTCTGACGTGTTTATGGGGGATTTTCCTTTGATGACACGTCGCGGCACTTTTATCATCAACGGCACAGAGCGCGTTGTGGTATCTCAGCTGGTACGCTCCCCTGGTGTGTATTTTTCTACAGAGCTTGACAAGGCTTCTAGAAAGCGTCTTTTTGGCGCCAAAATTATTCCTGCACGTGGTGCATGGCTTGAATACGAGACCGATAAGCGCGATGTTTTGTCTATCCGCATTGACAGACGCCGCAAGCAACCTGCCACTTTGCTTTTGCGCGCTCTAGGCATTGCAGAAACTAATGAAGAAATAATCAAGCTTTTGGGTGACTCAGAAATGGTCAAGCGCACGCTTGAAAAAGATACTTCTACAAATAGAGAAGAAGCTTTGATTGAGATCTATCGTCGCTTGCGCCCAGGCGAGCCTCCTACAGTGGATTCTGCTCGTGTGGCATTGGATAATTCGTTCTTTAATCCACATCGTTATGACTTGGCAGATGTTGGTAGGTATAAGACTAACAAAAAGCTCGGACTAGAAAGCGATTCTCCAACGTTAACGCATGAAGACATTGTTGCTTCTTTGCGATACATTATTGCTTTGTTTGAAGGAGAAGAAGGATATAGCACCGATGATATTGATCATTTTGGCAATAGGCGTATTCGCACAGTTGGTGAGCTTATTCAAAATCAGGTGCGTATAGGCATTAGCCGCATGGAGCGTGTTGTTCGTGATCGTATGAATTCGCTTGACCCAGAAGAGCTAGCTCCAGATAGGTTGATTAATATTCGCCCAATTGTGGCTTCTATCAAAGAGTTTTTTGGTTCTTCTCAGCTTTCTCAATTTATGGACCAAACAAACCCTGCAGCAGGCATTACGCACAAGCGCCGTCTGTCTGCTCTAGGTCCTGGCGGTCTTTCACGTGACCGCGCTGGTTTTGAGGTTCGCGACGTTCACACCTCGCATTATGGTCGTATGTGCCCAATTGAAACTCCAGAAGGTCCAAACATCGGTTTGATTGGTTCTTTGGCTACATATGGGCGCGTTAATCCGTTTGGATTTATCGAGACTCCTTATCGCAAGGTTGAAAAAGGAAAAGTTACCGATGAGGTAGTTTATCTAACGGCAGATGAAGAAGAAAACTACACTATAGCGCAGGCAAATGCCCATTTTGATGACAAAACGCGTGTATTTGGTTATACAGATGAAAACGGCAAGTTCATCAAGGCAGAGCGTGTGTTATGTCGTACAAAAGACAGCGAAGGCGTTTTTGGTGACCCTGCAGAAGTTCCAGTTGAGGCAGTGGATTACATGGATGTTTCTCCACGTCAGATGACTTCTGTTGCAACGGCTCTTATTCCATTTTTGGAACACGACGATGCAAAACGTGCTTTGATGGGTTCAAACATGCAGCGCCAAGCTGTGCCTTTGCTTAGGCCCCATGCTCCTTATGTTGGAACAGGCATGGAGCATCGCATTGCTGTTGACTCAGGCGAGCTTCCAATTGCACAAAACGCTGGTGTGGTTAGCTATGTAGATGCTATGCGCATAGATGTTGAGTGCGCCGATGGTCAAATTGACACTTATGAGCTGCAAAAATTCCAGCGTTCAAATCAGGGCATGTGCATTAACTATCATCCACTGGTCCGCAAAGGGGATAAGGTTCATGCAGGAGAAGCCCTAGCAGATGGTCCATCCACAGATCATGCAGAGCTTGCTTTGGGTCAAAACCTCATGGTTGCATATATGCCTTGGGAAGGCTATAACTATGAAGACGCTATTATTGTTTCTGAGCGCGTAGTGAGCGAAGACTTGCTTACCTCAATCCACATTGCAGAATATGAGGTAGATGCCCGTGATACAAAGCTTGGACCTGAAGAAATAACTAATGAGGTTCCAAACATTTCAGATGAAATGCTTGCAAACCTAGACCTAGATGGCATTATTTTGCCAGGAGCCGAGGTCAAACCTGGAGATGTCTTGGTCGGCAAGGTTACACCAAAAGGTGAGACAGAGCTCACTGCAGAAGAGCGCCTGCTCCGCGCCATCTTTGGAGAAAAAGCGCGCGAGGTGCGTGATACCTCTTTGAAGGTCCCTCACGGTGCTGGCGGGCGCGTTATTGATATTGCTAAGTTTTCTCGTGAGCAAGGAGACGAGTTGCCACCTGGAGTAAATGAGCTTGTGCGCGTTTATGTTGCGCAAAAGCGTAAAATCCAGCAGGGCGATAAATTGTCTGGTCGCCACGGAAACAAAGGTGTTATCTCTCGCGTTTTGCCTGTTGAGGACATGCCTTTTATGGCAGATGGAACACCAATTGACGTAATCTTAAACCCGCTGGGCGTGCCTTCTCGTATGAACGTTGGTCAGTTGCTAGAAAACCACTTGGGCTGGGCAGCTCTTAATGCATGGGGCGACAAAGAAGACGTGGACAACCCAGATGCACATTCTGTAGAAGGTCCATTTTATGTGGCTTCTCCTGTGTTTGACGGTGCAGATGAAGACGAGATTTCTGAACGCATTGTTCGTGCAAACGCAAACCGCATGAAAAAGGCAAAAGAAAAGCTCGGCGACAAGCTCTACGAGGCATTTGTCCCGCAGGTTTCTAAGACAGGAAAAGTCGAGCTATATGACGGTCGCACGGGAGACAAGTTCCGCGAGCCAATTACTGTGGGCCAAAGCTACATATTGAAGTTGGCGCACATGGTCGATGACAAGATTCACGCCCGCTCAACTGGACCTTACAGCTTGATTACCCAGCAGCCACTTGGTGGTAAGGCTCAATTTGGTGGTCAGCGCTTTGGTGAGATGGAAGTTTGGGCGCTGTATGCTTATGGCGCATCTAATGTCTTGCAAGAGATTTTGACTGTCAAGTCTGATGACACCCAAGGCCGCATCAAGGCATGCGAGGCCATCGTAAAAGGCGAGAATATTCCGCCCGCTGAGCTCCCTGAATCTTTCAAGGTCTTGGTTAAAGAGATGAAGTCTTTGGGTCTGGACGTTGAGCTTGTGGGCCACAACAAAAAGGTCAACGAGGACGAGCTCGGAGAAGACGATGACATCCTAAGACTTGCCACAGAAGAAGAGATCAACAAAGAAAACGAAGAAGACAGTTTGGACACTTTGGCAAGTGGCATTGCCGAGATGGCAGAAAGCCTCGATGACACAGGCCTAGATGACCTGATTGGTGGCGTTGATGACCTATTGGGCGATGACGATGATCTTCTAATTGGTGGCGATGATAATGGCGAACACCCTGCTAGTGACGAGGCTGCTGAGGACGACGCCTCCGCCGCCACAGAAGAAGCTCCAGATAAAAATCCCGATGACAAGAAGGGAGAGGAGTAAGATATGACAACAACATTTGATGTAAGAAATTTTGAAGAGTTCCATATTGGCTTGGCAAGTGCAGAAACTATCCGTTCTTGGTCAAAAGGCGAGGTCAAAAAGCCAGAGACCATTAACTACCGCACATTAAAGCCAGAAAAAGATGGTCTTTTTTGCGAGAAAATTTTTGGTCCTACTAGGGATTGGGAATGTGCTTGCGGTAAATATAAGCGCATACGTTTTAAGGGCATTGTTTGCGAGCGCTGCGGCGTTGAAGTAACACGCTCTAAGGTGCGTCGTGAGCGCATGGGTCATATTGAACTTGCAGCTCCAGTAAGCCATATTTGGTATTTCAAAGGCTCTCCTTCTAGGCTTGGGTATCTTTTGGATATTTCTCCAAAGCAGCTAGAGAAGGTGCTCTATTTTGCTTCTAATATCATCACTTGGATTGATGAAGAAGCAAGAGAAGAAGATAAAGAAGACTTAAAAGAAGAGATGGTCGCAAGTCTCGAAGAGCTCGATGCTCAGCGCGACCGCTTGATCGAGGGTGTTCGCCATCAATCAAGTGAGTATTTTAATGAGCAAGGCGAGCGTGAATATGACGAAGAAGACCTGCTTACTCCTGAAGAAGTCGAATCCGAGATTGCTGATTTATACGAGGAGTTTGAAGACAGAAAAGTTTTGCGTCAAGAAGCCCTTGACCGCTTTTTGTCTTTGAAGGAGCGCGAATTAATAGGTGATGAGGCACTGTATCGTGAGATGCGTGCAAATTATCGCGATTATTTTCGTGGCGGCATGGGTGCAGAAGCTGTGCGTGATTTGCTCGATGCAATTGATTTGGAAAAAGAGGCAGAAAGCCTAGATGAGATTATTAAGAATGGCAAAGGTCAAAAGCGCATTAAGGCAGTAAAACGCCTGCGTGTTGTCGAGGCATTTTTGCATTCTAAGAATAATCCATCTGACATGATTTTGGATGTTATTCCAGTGCTTCCTCCTGAGTTGCGTCCAATGGTGCAGCTTGATGGTGGTCGTTTTGCTACATCAGACCTAAACGATTTGTATCGTCGCGTTATTAACCGCAATAATCGTTTGAAAAAGCTGCTTGATTTGAGCGCTCCAGAGATTATTGTCAATAACGAAAAACGCATGCTCCAAGAAGCAGTCGATGCATTATTTGATAATGGTCGCCGCGGTCGTCCTGTGGCAGGCTCTGGTGGCCGTCCTTTGAAGTCTTTGGCAGACATGCTCAAAGGTAAGCAAGGACGTTTCCGTCAAAACTTGCTTGGTAAGCGTGTTGATTATTCAGGACGTTCTGTAATCGTAGTTGGACCTCAATTAAAGATTCACCAATGCGGTCTTCCAAAGCAGATGGCATTAGAGCTGTTCAAGCCATTTGTTATGAAGCGCTTGGTTGAGTTAGAAAAAGCAAACAATGTAAAGGCAGCTCGCCGCATGGTAGAGCGTGGCACAAGCGTTGTTTGGGATATCTTAGAAGAGGTCATAACAGATCACCCTGTGCTTTTGAACCGCGCACCAACTTTGCACCGCTTGGGCATTCAAGCATTTGAGCCAGTGTTGGTAGAAGGAAAAGCAATACGATTGCATCCTTTGGTTTGCACCGCATTTAATGCAGACTTTGACGGAGACCAAATGGCAGTGCATGTACCACTAGGTTCTGAGGCACAAGCAGAAGCTCGCGTTTTAATGTTAAGTTCTAATAACATTAAATCTCCTGCTCATGGTAAGCCTTTGACTGTTCCTTCTCAAGACATGATTATTGGTATCTACTATGTAACCTCTGCTCGCGATGGATTTCCTGGCGAGGGCAGGGTGTTCATGGACTTTAAAGATGCCCAAAATGCATATGACTGCCGTGCAGATGTTGACTTGCAAGCAAAAATCAAGGTGCGCTTGAAGTATGACACAAAGGTGCAGCTAGCTTATGACAATGTAGAAGAGCACAAGGCTGGAGAGATTATAGAAACGACTATTGGTCGTATTATCTTTAACTCTGTTTTGCCAGCTGATCATAACTACA
>CAVEKR010000082.1:0-6134 GCA_963616365.1 Bacteroidaceae bacterium | reverse complement strand
GTTAGCATGATTAGCATGATTGGCGCATTGCTAACAGCAGGCATTCTAAAAATTGTTGCACTTCTAATCGCAAGATTTAAGAAGTAATATCAAACAGGGGCGTAAGCACGGAACTTACATCCCACTCATCTCACTGTAGCAGAAAGCTTAAAGCAATGCAAGGATAAAAATACCCCGAAGATTACCTACAGGTAATAATCGGAGTATTAATATTTATTTTGTACACTAAAAATGACAAAAAGTCAAGATAGAAGGTGCGAGTGTGCGAGTTAAGTACGTGCGAGTTAAGTTTTTTCTTGTTTCTGTTATAATGGTTTTGCGTTTTGAAACAGCGACATTTTTGCTGATAAATAAAGTTGGTTAAGTAAAATATAGGCAGAAGTATTTAGATTTTGAATTGAAGGAAAACGCCCAATATGAAAGCTGATGTAAAACACATTGATACAATTAAAATTGCCAATGAAGATTTAGAAGCAGCCAAAAAATTTAAGGTTGCTTCCCAATATCTTATCCCTTGGATTAGTGGCAGAAATTTTTTGTTTAACTATGTAAAGTTCGGCCCATACAAAAGAAGAATATTTAACCTTAGTCAAGAGCTAAAGTAATGTAACCAGTTAAAGCAAATAGAGAGTAGACAGGAACAGCTAATATGAAAGCTACCATGCAAAATATTGATACCATTAAAATTGCCAATGAGGATTTAGAAAAAGCTAAAAAATTTAAGGTTGCTTCTCAATACCTTATTCCTTGGATTAATGGCAGGAATTTTTTATTTGGATGTTGGACAAATTTTGGATGGTATAAAGAAAGACTCTCTGACATAAATAAAGAGCTAAAATGCTAGAATTAATAAAAGCAAGTCGAGAGTAGACAGAAACGTCAAAATGGATAACATTAAACCTCATATCGACGAATTAAAGAAATTAGGTTTGTCGGATTATGTTTTCCTGCATTCTGCGGCTTTGTTTGTCTGCAGTGCCAATAATAACGTTTTTTGTGATCCTTTTGATGTTCTTGTTTCTGAAAATGACATCGAAAAACTAAAGACCAAAATAAATGTTGAAGAAGAAGATGATAGATTTATTTCTTCTACTCTAGCTGGAGTTAAATTTAGGTTTTGGAAAAAAATTGCAGGTTATGCCTTTGAGACTATCCCTAAAAAGACAATTAAGGGAAGAACCATTCCAGAGCCAAAGTTGCTCCTTGATGATGTGCTAGATGAATGCCCCGAGCTGTATCTTTTAATAGAGCAAAGAGCAAGACTGGCTTCAATCATATATTTTGACGAAATGTCAGACGAAGAAATTAACCTCTTTAGAAGGTATGTTCGTCAAACGTAAAACTCAAAAAATAATTTGAAGAGTTTGGCATCTAGAGTCTATCTCAGTACATGATATAATCAACGTTGCAAAATAAAGCGAGCGCGCGTAGCGCAAGAGCAGGCGCAGGCGCGCAGCGCAAAGGGCAAGCACAGGCGCGTAGCGCAAGAGCAGGCGCAGGCACAAAATGCAAAACGTGCCTCAAGACAACAAAACAAAGGCGCTTCATAGCAGGCGCGCAGCGCAAGAACAGGTGTAGGCGCAAAACGCAAAGGCGCGCCCCAAAACGGCAAAACAAAGGCGCCTAAATAAGAGGCGCCCCAAAAGCAAGCGCGCCCCCAAAGCAACAAGCAGCAAAAAAACGACCCCCAAAGGAGGCAAAAAAATGGCATACCCAAAACCATTATCAGAAAAAACACTTGCTAAGCAGTACAAGGCAGCCAACATCGATGAAGAAACTAGCGATTATTTGCACAGGTTTTTTCTTGCTGCGGCTAACTTGTATGGAGTGATTAGTCTTGAAGATTTGTGGGATGTTTTCAAGGAGTTTAAGTGCGAATATAATCAAGAAACACCATTTGTTAACAGGCAAACTTTGTTTGATTTTTCCACGATTGTTCGCCGTGAAGACGTTCCTTATTACGTATTTGAGATAGACGAACTCTATGATGATGAAGAGCGCGACGATTTTTCTCGAGAGATAGTGCTCAAAGACATAGTAGGGGTCGGAAGCGACAAGTTTGATATATATTACGACCTGTCAGATAATCAATGGGGCAAGCCATTTTATATTACTGCTGATTTCTTGTCTTTTGAAAATCCTGCAAAAACCCCTGCACAGAGCGAGTTTTTGAAGTATTTGAAAAAGCTCAAGGTTACGCTTGAAAAATCCGAAACGCTCGATGGGGATGAGGTGGTTTGCAAAAACGTCGGCAAGAAGCTGGGAGAGTTTTCTTTCATGAACTTTTCTGAAAGAAATACGTATGAAACGCAAAAGGAGGCTGGCGGCACGCAAGGCAAAAAAATTGCAGAGCATATTGCTAAAAAGACCAGCGTAAGCGAGGCAGAAAAGATATATAACGAATACATCTTCAGAGTTTCAAATACAATGGAAAACCCCCTAGAAGATATTCGATTGGTTATGGGGGAGTTAAACGAGGTCGGGGTTGCGTTAAATGAATCGCAGCTAAAAAAGGTTCTTGATTTTTTGTTTCGGGTAAACAATTCCAGCCATACGCACAACTTGCGCGGCTGGACGCCTGAGGATTTTCCAAGACCAGAGGTTCCAGCAGGCAGTTTTCCAGAGCTCATATTTGGTCCTGGAATTCAAAAAATGGCTGAAGAAGGCGACCTTGACATAAACGAACTGAGAGCTCACGCCAAACGCCAAGGCTTCACGGTCGTCGACGACTAGTTTTGTTGCGCCGTTTTAGTGGGGCGCCCGTCTAGGTGGGGCGCCTTTAGATGCGCGTCTTAGCGCGCGTGGGGGGCACGCCATAAAACTAAGTAGGGTATCCTGCGAAGTCTGCCTAGGTCTGCTCCAATTTCAAATTATGAAATATCTACATGCAGATTTGCACCAATTGTTCACGAACTAAAGCGCTCGTTGTTATGCCTGCCTGTTTTGCCTTGCTGTTCAATGCTTTTTTCAAGCCAACTGGAATTTTAACAGTAAGTATGGTTTGTTCAGCGCCCGTTCTAGGGGGTCTACCATGCACAATCTCTCCAGTTGAATACTCTCCTTCTGGAAATTCACCACGGTCGTAACTCTCACACCATTTTTCAATGTCTGCATCTGTGTAAGTTTGCCCATCTATAGACTTATATTTCATTGCATTCTCCTTTTTACCTCGTCTATTTCCTTGCGAAATTTTTCGGTTAACTTATTAGCATGAATAATCAAAAAACCATCTTCGTTTTCCACTGAAATCAATTCCACCGCGCCTTTAGCGCAAAACCCAATGCTTAACCAACGTGCTGGATCATCATTGCTGCTTCTCTTAATTGATTCAGCAGCCGAATACCAAGCATCTAAAACGTCTTCTTCACTCAAATGTTTTAATGCGTGCATGTGTATCTTTGGTTCTTCATCAAATGATAGCATTTTTTGTTCTCCTTTTTTGTTAATAAAAAATTATAATACAAAAAGGTAATATGTCAAGCAAATAGCAAATCTCATTTGGTATGTTTGATGTTCTCTAAACACATAATGTTCGGTAGTGTGCCGAATGTTTGTGTAAGGGAGACCGTCGCTTCTTAGAATCCCTATCAAATTTACAGAAACCAATCTGACAAGAAAAGGCTTTCTTGTCAAATTTTGTGATAAGCAAAATTTTTCTTGTCAAAATTTTTGATAAGAAAGCGTTTTCTTATCAAATCTTGTGATACAATAAATCCAGTAAGTAGGTCAAGCTGCCTTTTTGATAGAGGCTTATGCGGCGGAGCATTTGAGTTATTCGTTAAAATAATGCTCGTAAGCAGCGGGGCATTCGTCATGTTAAAAAAGCTGGCAAACCAGCGGGGCATTCGTCATGTTAAAAAAGCTGGCAAACCGGCGGGGCGTTCGTCAAAAAAGTGCTTGGAATATATACAAGACGCCGCCAGCTCACAGAGGTGTTCGCCAAAAAGATGCACGCAAGTAGTAAGGTGTTCGCCAAGAAAAACCGCAGCAAGAATAAAGAGGACACGATAAAAAAGGATGTGCCAATGAAGGAGTCCGCGACATTAGAGTTTAAAGAAAAATACACCAAGGCGTTTTTGAAGACTGTTAGCGCGTTTGCGAATTATGGGACGGGTGAGATTTTGTTTGGCGTCAACGATAAAGGCGTCCCAACTGGGGTTTTGCAACCAGATAAACTGAGGCTAAGTATCGAAAACGCCATTAACGACGCGCTTGACCCTGTCCCGTCTTTCTTGCTGAAGACCACTAAGAAGAAGGGCAAAACAATTGTCAGCCTGACTGTGCTCGAGTGCCCTGACAAGCCATATTTGTGTTCGGGAAAGGCCTATAGACGAGCAGATACTTCGACTGTGGCTGTTGATAGAAGCGAGCTTAGGCGCTTGTCGATAGAGGGCTCCGAGTGTCCTTTTGACGAGATGAAGTCAACTGACCAAGACCTGACTTTTAAGCAACTAGAAAAGTATTTGATTAACAAAACTGGTATTAAGCGCGTAAATGAAGACGTTCTAAAAACGCTTGGGCTTCTTAAGGGTACAGCTAAGGGTGCAGCTAAAGGGGCTGTTAGGGACGAAAATTATAACAACGCAGCTAAGGGCGGAGTTCAGGGCGCGCTTAGGGGCGCAGTCAAGGGCGGAGTTCAGGGCGCGGCTTATAATAACGCAACTAGGGGCATAGTCAAGGGCGGAAATTACAATAACGCAGCTGCTCTGCTTGCTGATAAGAATAATTTTCCAGGCATAGATATTGTTAGATACGCCCATGACAATGCGTCTATTTTTGAGCGAACAACCTGCGAGGGCGTATCCGTTTTATCGCAGCTTGATGAGGCAATAAAGCATTATCAGAAGAACTACACGGTTCAAAAAATTGTCGGTATGCAGCGCACGACGTGCGAGCTTATCCCAGAAGAGTCTTTTAGAGAAGCAATGGTAAATGCGCTTGTTCACAGAATCTGGTATTCAAATGCGCGAATTGTGGTTTCGCTGTATGACGATAGGATTGAGGTCGTCTCTCCTGGAGGGCTTCCGCCAGATATTGACGAGGAGCTCTATCTTGCGGGCGGAATTTCTGTTCCAAGAAATACCTGCTTGGCGTTTGTGTTTCTTAGGCTTGGGCTGATTGAGCGCCTAGGCACTGGCATCAGGCGCATTTTGCAAGCTTATCAAGGGCGCACTGTAAAGCCTACATTCAAAATTTTGGCGAACGCCATTCACGTTGTTTTACCAGTGGTTTCTGACGAGCCAAATTTGACCAAAGAAGAATCCAAAGTGCTCAATCTCTTTAAGCCAGGCGCGCAGTTGACAAGCGCGCAAATGCAAAAGGACACAAAGGCTTCTCGGAGCACGGTTGTCAGGGTCGTGTCGAGCTTGATTAGCAAAGGAGCAGTTCGTAAGGTGGGTAATGGCAGATCTACTCGCTATTGTCTTGTTTAGGCGGGTTTTGGAGTTGCCTTTTGGCTCACGTGGGGGCGTTGTTGCAATGAGGTCGGTTGAACCCTTGTTTAGGTAGGTTCTTAGGGTGGGCTCTATGGGCTTTTTCATGGCGAACACCACGCGCGCTGTCTACTCATTATTATAACGTGCCTCCCTGCGGGTTTGGTGAGCTTTTTTATGGTGAACACCACATGTGCTAGTTGCTCGGTTTCACGGTATGCCTCCTTGTGCGCTGCCTACGGGTTTTAATGATGCGCTCTTAGGTGCACTGTTTGGCAGTTTTTCATGACAAAATCTATTTATTATTGCCTTGAAAAAATGTGTTAAACTGCATATGTGCGCGCGTTAAAATGCACATGTGGATGCGGTTCAAAAGTCAGTTTATTAGATTTATCAGCACTGATGATAAGGAGCTAACAAAAATGGAAACTGAAGAGCTTTACATTTCTCCAAAAATGAAGGCAACAATTGTTTATTTGTTTGAAGTTGAAAAAGAAATACCACCGTTCAAATTACAAAAACTGCTTTTTTATACCCAAGGCTTATCTCTTGCTTTAAATGGTCATGAGATGTTTGAAGAAGATTGTCAAGCTTGGGCTTGTGGGGTGGTCTATCCTAATGTTTATCATGTTTTTAAAAACTTTTCTTATAATCCATTAGAAGACAGTAATTTTTCATTGCTAATTGAAAACTCAAAGACAG
>CAVEKR010000081.1:5305-6148 GCA_963616365.1 Bacteroidaceae bacterium | reverse complement strand
AGCAAATGCTTAACGATAAACGCCCGTGACGCGTTAGCCTACTAGAATAAATTAATACCCCTAAAGTTTCTTTGTCTTTTTCAGTTTGAACTGTTGCAAATTACGCAACAGTTCAGATTTGTTAGTTCTCCCTCGTCAAATGTATTTTTAATGTGACGCGAGACTGTTGATTTGATTATGGCAGTGTTTGTTTGAGGTTGTTATTAAATCCAGTGCACATAAAACTTTCATGAATTTATTATTTTTTCAAAAAAAGACTTGACAAAAAGTTAGCAAAGGCTAACATTTTAATTAGCAAAAGTTTGCTTAGGCTAACTTTCGTGGTTTTGCTGCTTTTTTGCGTTTGTCTTATAGCACAAACAAGCAAGAGTTAATAGCGCAAATATGCAAGAGCTAAGAAAGTTCAAGCCTTCATTTGATTAGCTTTTGGATTAGCTGTTGCTTTATGGCTTCAACTTATTTGCTAGCTAATTGCGAGTTTTAAGAAAGGTGCGTAAACTAAATGACTTTAAACGACGTCAAAATTGGTGATGATTGTCAAGTAATCAAATTGCATGACACAGGACAAACTCGTCGCCGCATTATGGACATGGGCATTACTAAGGGCGCAAAAATTTCTGTTCAAAAGATTGCCCCGCTAGGAGACCCAATTGAGTTAAATGTTCGCGGGTATCATTTGTCTTTGCGCAAATCTGATGCACGCGAGATTGAGGTAATCCCAGCGTAATGACTGTGGTGTTCGTCGTCGTGATGGGCGAGCAAGTCTAGTAGGGTGTTCGTCATGGGAATGGCGCGCAAGCCTCTAGTAGGGTGCTCATCAAACGCATGGGCGCAGCTTGTTAG
>CAVEKR010000081.1:0-5295 GCA_963616365.1 Bacteroidaceae bacterium | reverse complement strand
ATTTTGAGCGGTTATATCAAAACCGCTCTTTTTTGGAAGAAAAGTTAGCCGCGGCTAACTGTAGGAAGCGGATTAAGTTAAAGACCAAAGCAAAAGCTTTACCAGACAAGAAAGGACAAGGTAGGACATGGGATGCACAATTGCATTAGTTGGCAATCCTAATTCAGGAAAGACCACATTGTTTAATCAGCTGACGGGAAACCACCAGCATGTGGGCAATTGGCCAGGAGTTACTGTTGAGAAAAAGACTGGTCATTTGCGCGCGGACGAGAGTATTGAATTTGTCGATTTACCAGGCATTTATTCGCTGCTGCCGTATTCGAGCGACGAGAAGGTGGCGCGCCGCTTTTTGGAAGAAGGCAACCCAGATGCCATTATTGACATTGTGGACGCTTCTAATTTGGAGCGCAATTTATATCTGACCACGCAGCTTATGGAGTTTGGCGTGCCTGTTGTTGTGGCGCTTAATCAGATGGATATAGTGCGCAAACGCGGATACACCATCAAGAGTAAGGAGCTTTCTAAGGTTTTGGGCGTTCCTGTTGTTGAGATTTCTGCGCTCAAGAACGAAGGCATATCTGAGCTGGTCAAACTTAGTGTTGATGCCGCAAGCGAAAGACCAGAAATCCATCCCGTGCGTTTTAGCTCAGAGCTTGAAAGCTACTTGAAAAAAATCGAGGAGCTGCTTCCAAGCGACATTCCTGAGCAGCTGAGACGCTATCATGCGGTTAAGTTTTTTGAGCGCGACCACGAGATTGTTCCTGAGCATGGCAAAAAGGAAAGCATTGACAAAATTATTATTGACGCAGAAGGTCATTTTGACGATGCCTCAGATGCAATTATTACTAACGAGCGTTTTAAATACATCGAAGGCTTTATCTCGCGCGTGCATAAGCGCAGCATATCGGGGTTGACGCGCACAGAAGCAGTGGACCGCGTTGTTCTAAACCGCGTTGCTGCTATTCCTATTTTTATCTGCGTTATTGCTTGTATTTATTATCTAGCGATTTCTTCTGTTGGAACAATTGCAACCGATTGGATGAACGATGGCGTTTTTGGTGACGGCTTCTATATTGGTCAAGGTCAAGAGCAATATGATGAGGCTTCTGGTGCTTATGATGAGGCGCAAGGAGAAATTGGCGCGTTTTTAGCCGCTGCTGAAGAAAAAGGAATTGACACCACAGAAATGACAGAGGTGGTTGCGGCAACCAGCACCAATGACGCCGAAAACTCAGGCATTGAATCTGAGCACGGGCAAGAGGTGCTAGCAACCTTTAGCAAAGAGGCTGCCAATATTGAGACCCAATACGTTTCAGTTGATGAAGACACAGGAGAAAGCACAGAAACTCCAGTGGATATTTCTACGTTTTTGCAGGCACAAAGTGTGTCTGAGCCTGATGCTGCAAGTTATGGCATGTGGGTTCCTGGCATTCCAACTATAGTAGAAGGCGGTCTTGACGCGGCAAGTGCTCCTGATTGGCTAAAAGACCTGCTGCTAAATGGTATTATTGCTGGTGTTGGTGCTGTGCTTGGCTTTGTCCCTCAGATTATGATTTTGTTCTTCTTGCTGGCGTTTTTGGAAGGCTGCGGATACATGGCGCGCGTTACCTTTATTTTGGACAGGCTTTTCCGCCGCTTTGGTCTATCAGGCAAAACCTTTATTCCAATGATTGTTGGCACTGGCTGCGGCGTTCCAGGAATTATGGCTTCTCGCACAATTGAATCTCCTGCGGCGCGCCACTTGACGGTCATGACCACGACGTTTATGCCGTGTTCTGCAAAGTTGCCAATCATTGCCCTTATCTCGACGGCATTTTTTGGCGGCACTTGGTGGGTTGCTCCTTTTGCTTACTTCCTTGGGATTTTTTCCATCATTATCAGCGGCATTATGCTGCGCAAAACCAAGCCATTTATCGGCGAGACCACTCCATACATCATGGAGCTGCCAGAATATCGCTTGCCGCGCTTTGTTGACATGCTGCGTAGCATGTGGGCGCGCGCATGGTCCTTTATCAAGAAGGCTGGAACCATCATTTTGGCTGCTACAATCATTGTTTGGTTCTTGTCTGGCTACGGCTTTGTCGATGGCGCATTTGGAGCGGTCGAGTCTTCAGATGATTCTTTGCTCGCCATCTTTGGTAATGCAATCGCCTGGATTTTTGCACCCCTGGGCTGGGGAAACTGGGAGTGCGCGTCAAGCACCATCACGGGCTTTATGGCAAAAGAAAACCTGGTTGGCACCATGGCGGTCATCTACAACACCGACCCCTCCCTTGCTTGGACCACAGTCTGTCAGCAAGGCTTAGCAGAGCTCAACGGCGGTGTTGCGGCTGTGGGAATTGCTGCTGCCTTTAGTTTCATGATATTTAACCTGCTCTGTGCCCCATGTTTTGCCGCGATGGGCGCTATCAAGCGCGAGATGGGCGGCTTTAACAGGTGGTTCTGGGCGGCCATTGGCTATGAGTGCGGCTATGCTTGGGTTATTGCGATGATAATTTTCCAGATGAGCGCATGGGTCATTACGGGCACGTTTACTGGCTTTACCCTGCTTGCCATCTGTTTTATCGCTCTTATCTTATTCATGCTGTTTAGACCTTTCCCTCAAGACAAGGGCGCTGAGCTGGTGCAAGACGGCGACGCCGCAAAAAGCGCTGCTTAAGGCTGGTGCGCTGGTTTGTGTGTTGGCGGGCGCTGAGTTGGTTGGTGCGTTGTTGGGCGCTTTGCTGCTTTTCATGGCGAACATCACGGTGGCTAGCTGACCTTTTATGATGGCGAACACCACGCTAGCTTGTAGGTTGCACAGGCGGGCGAACACCACAGTGCTTAGCTAACTTATTAGTAGGGCGAACGCCTCGGTACTAGTTAAATATCACTTTTGTTTTAAGTGAGTATTGATAAATAATTGCAACAGATATTTTGACAACGACCATCTGTTGCCCTAAGGACAAATTACGAAAAAGGCGATTCTTTAACGGGTCGCCTTTTTTGTTGCCTCTACATTTCTAGTAAATATCCCATTTATACTGCGAAAACAAAAAATTTCAAATTTTTTCAAAAAAAGTATTGACAAGGCGGCGAAATTGTGGAAAATGGTTTCCGTAAGCGGAAATTAAATTCCATAAAAGGAGCTAGCATGAAAGCACTAATTGATTTTGATAAGCAACACCCTCAAGATGTTGATTATCTTAAAGAAGCCAATCAGCCTAAGAACACTGATCAGCTAAAGGATACTAATCAGCCTAAGAACGCTGATCAATTTAAGACGCCAGAGTTTTTGTCTGATTTGGTATGCAATTTATTGCTTGGTAAAAACGGACAGACGTTTGCGAACCGAGCAAAACAAGTGCCCAAAGAGCAAACATCTAAAGAGCAAACATCTAAAGAGCAAGCGCTCAAAGGAGAGGCGTTCGCAGGACAAAAGTTCGCAGGACAAAAGCTTGGAGAGGGAGCATTTGCAGGAGAAGCGCCAACAGGACAAAAGCTTGAAAAACAACCGCTTACAGAAAATCCGCTTGAAGGGCAAACGCTTGCAGACCTAGGCTGCGGTACAGGAGAGTTTTTGAAATATGCTGCAAAGAAAGGAGGTGATATTGAACTTTATGGTTGTGACATTTCTGAAGAGTCATGTCAAAAAGCCGAGCAAAATATTGCGTCGCATGATATTGCACCGAACTTAAGCAGGGCAACAATTGAATGTAAAGATGCTTTTTTACTTGCTGGAGAAAAAAAGTTTGACAAGGTTTTTGTTCATACACCATTTGGAATGAAGATAGGCGATGCGGGAGACCCTCAGCAAATTCTTGAAGAGAATCTAAAATATATTTTGTATAGAAAAGAAAATCTAAAGTCAGATCTTATATTTGCTGTTTTGGCAACGCTCTTAATTAAGGCAGATGGCTATGCAGTTGTGATTGTTCCATCATCATCATGCTCTAATTTTGCTGGTAGGGCCCTTAGAGAATATTTGGTAGAGCATGGATATCTTAATATGGTTATTTCTCTTCCTGCAAGAATGCTTGAATACACATCAGTTCCAATCACAGTTTTAGGTCTTTCTAAAGACAATACTTCTGTGCGTATGGTTGATGCAACAGGCTTTGGTTCAAAACAAGGAAGAAAAAGATTGCGTGATAGAGACGGTGTTAAGCAAATAGTGCGGGCATACAATGCACTTTCAAGATACGGCACAGACTCAAAATTTAACGCAAATCTAGAACCTAATACAGGTTTAAAAGGTGTATTGGAGGTCAAACAAGAGAGAATCGCGCAAGAAAACTACGATTTGTTTCCAGATAAATATCGTGAACTAGACAAATATCGTGATTCAAACAAGTATTGCGACGTGCCGCATGATTTTGAACACGACATTGCGCGTGAACACGGCAACACTTCTGAGAATAGCACCGCCGCCTCTGAGATGAGCATCGTCGCCCCCAACAACGCTGCCACCCCCAACAACGCTGCCACCCCCAACAACGCTGCCGCTCCCAACAACGTTGCCACCTCCGAACAAACCATCACAGCCCCTGAGCGCACTGTTGCCCTTGATTACCTTATCAAGATTATAAGACGAGGTGTTGTTAATGGTAACAATTTAAAGGGAGATGATTTTCTAGACAAAGAATTTGGAAGGGGGGTTTTTCCTTTTATCAGGGCATCAAATATAGAAGATGGTGTGTTGTTTGGTGAACTTGATGAAATAGGACGAGAACATTTGCCAGCGTGTGCAATACCTCTTAGAAAAGGAGACATTTTATTGTCAAGAACTGGTAAACCTTTTAGATGTGCGATTGTTGAAGATCTTCCTGCAGAGGAGACCTATTTTCAAGAAAACTTATATCTTTTGAGGGTTGCCAGTTATGGCTTTAATCCGCATGACTATTGCATTGACCCGTATTATTTATGCGCTTTTCTAAACAGTATAGAGGGGAGGCAAGCTTTAAATAAGGCGTTGGTCAATGGCGAAACTTATTCATTGCCAATACAAAAGTTGAAGATGATAAAAGTCCCTCTTTTTACTGAAGAAAAGCAAAAAGAGATTGCCTCTATTTATAAGGGGCAAATATCGCAGCTTAGAGAATTAAAGAGCAAAATGAAAGAGCTAAAAGATTCAATAAGCATGAATTTATCGAAATAGTTTTTAAGTTACTTAAGATTGGAGATTACCATGAGTACAAATTACAAAACCGCCGAAGTGCAAGGATACAAAGTACCACGAATCGGATACAAAGTACCACGAATCGAAGCGCTACAAGGCGAAGAACTGCTAGGCAAAGGGCTACTAAGCACAGAGCC
>CAVEKR010000080.1:0-6209 GCA_963616365.1 Bacteroidaceae bacterium | reverse complement strand
AGATTGTTTTTATACAAATTTAATAATTTCTCTTGGCTAATTCTTAAAGATAGTTTATATTTTTCTTGTTGGCAAACGAAAGGAAATTATGACTTACGTTTACGAATTTGAAATTTATAAAGGCAACAACGGTTTTATTGTTGAACCGTTTGATTTTGAGGGCGCAACTCAAGGTGTCGATTTAGAAGATGCTTGCGTTAGTGCATTTGATTGGCTAAATATGGCGCTTGAAGATTATGTTATCAAAGATACAAAACCGCCAAAAGCAACTTTTAATCATAAGCCAAAGCACAAAGGGCGCATTTTTCTTGTTGGCGCAAACGTTGGCAAAGAAACCATTAATCGCGTTTCTGCATCAGAAGCCTCGCGTATGTTAGGGGTTAGTCCTGCTCGCATAACTCAACTAGCCAAAAACGACAAACTCGATACGTTTAAAGACGGCGGTACTGTTTGGGTCACGGTCGATTCAATTAATCAACGCTTGGCAGAAGCACCAACAGCAGGCAGACCTAGCAAGCAAATTGCCAGCTAATTACCGTCGCAATCTTTAGCTATTCCAATCTTGAGCTATGACAACCCTTCAAATGCTTACAATTTGTTTGGCGCGCCCCCCTGGTCGCCCTAGCGTTTTCATGGCGAACACCCTGCTAGACTTCAAACATTACCATCAAGGTGTTCGCCAAAACAAAAAAACTTAACTCGCATTTTAATAACACGTCCCCATGGCGCTTCTGCTAGGGGCGTTATTTTATGACGAACACCCCGCTAGCTTTTGGTAAAAACATTAATTCTTATAGCGTGCCCCCACATTAGTGTCCACCGTTTGTGATACCCTTGTAATAGCAAGTAAACAAAAAAACAAATAGTAAGTAAGAAGGTCGTGCGTAAACAAAAAACTTTCAAAGGAGTCAAGCATGAAGAAGTGGACAAATAAGGGGCGAACAGAAGAAGGAAAAGAACGCTCAAAAAATCGCTTCTGGGTATGGAAAAACCGCTGCCAAGCAGAGGAAAATCACTGCCGAATATGGAAAAGCCGCTGCCAAGCGGGGGAAAATCGCTATCGAGTATGGAAGAGCCGCTATCAAGCAGGGAAAAGCCGCTGCTACGCGGAGAAAAGCCGCCGCCCAGTGTGGAAGAGTCGCCCTCAAGTGTGGTGTTCGCCAAGAAAAGTGGCGCAAACAAAGATACCAAAGCTTAAAGCATTTGTGTTCAGCGCATTTGTACTTAGCGTCATATGCGCAGCAGGGCTCATAGCAGGCGCAACTCAAACAGCCTTTGCCGACGATGTTGTCTATGACCAAGCAGGCGCACGCAGCATGCTTTCTAACGTCAACAACCTGCGCGCAAACGAAGCGTGGATTACCCTACAGGATGGGTCGCGCTATCAATTTCCCCAAGCTCTTGAGCCTTACAGCTGGGATAGCGGACTAGAAAAAGTGGCAATGTTGCGCGCCAAAGAGATTTCTCAAAGCTTTTCTCACACGCGCCCCAACGGGACACTTTGCTTTAGCGCCTATACAGAGCTGGGCGTTTCTACCCCATCTATGGGCGAAAACATAGCCATGGGCTATTGGAGTGTCGAATCCGTTATGAACGGCTGGGCTGAGGCAAACGAGCCTTATGACGGCCAAGGACACAGGCGCAATATGCTTGGCGATTACACTTGCATTGGCATTGCCCATTGCATAGTAAATGGCGTTAACTATTGGGTGCAGGAGTTTGGCTCAGAAAGCAGTTCGAGCACGTGGAAGCGCCTATCTGGCGGATCTTCGCTCACAACGATGAAAGCCATTGTTAACGAAGGCTGGGAGACTTCTGATTACGCCATTGTAGCCACAAGTAAGGGTTACCATGATGCGCTTTCTGCTGGTGCTTTGGCTGGATTGCTCGACGCTCCCGTAATGCTCACAGACCCAAATAACTTATCAAACGTGACAAAAAACCTGATTACTGCAAAGCAGGTCAAAAATGTAATTGTCGTTGGCGGCGAAAAAGCAATTTCTCCAAAAGTGTATGCACAAATTGGCGCACTTGGCGTGTGGACCAAGCGCGTAGCAGGTGGAACTGCCGCAGCTACTGCCCGCAAGGTCTATGCAGAAGGCCTTGAATATGGCGGCTGGGGCACAGATGCAATTTTGACGACATGCAAAACTTACCAAGACGCGCTATCGATTGCGCCTTACGCATATGCCAAAAAAGCCCCCATATTTTTGACTGACACCAACAAAACAACACCAGGAAACGCAACGCTTAAACTGCTGAGCACCTTCTCGCGCACGCTCATAGTTGGCGGAAACGCGGCGGTTTCAGAGACCGTAGACGCGCAGGTGTCTAACGCAAAACGCCTGCAAGGCGGAACGGCTTATTCAACTTGCAAAAAGGTGGCAAATTTCTGCGTAGAGGCTGGAATGGAAGTCTCGCACATGGGCGTGGCCACTGGCAAGGGATATCAAGACGTCCTTTGCGGAGCTGTGCTTTTGGGCAAAAAGAACTCCGTTTTGCTGCTTGTTGACAGCTCAAATTCGACAAACATCGCAAACGTGATAGACAAAAACAGAAGCAGTTTGCAGAGCTGGTGCTATGTGTTTGGCGGAACTTCTGCTATATGTCCTACCTTGTGGAATAAGGTTATCGGCTTGTAGGCGCAAATTTAAAAATAAAGGAGTCGAACATGAAGAAGTGGACAAACAAGGGATGGACAGAAAAAGAAGGAAAAGAGCGCTCAAAAAACCACTGTCGTGTGCGGAAGAGCCGCAATCGAGTGTGGTGTTCGCCAAAAAAGAGATGGACAAAAATTGCAACGTTTGCGTTTGGCATTGTGTGTGCAGCAGGGCTTATAGCAGGCGCTGCTCAAGCGGTTTTTGCTGCAACAACTGCGGATTTGACCATTGAGGTTACCTATGACCAAACAGGTGCGCGCAGCATGCTTTCTAATGTCAATGACCTGCGTGCAAACGAGGCATGGATCACTTTACAAGATGGGTCAAAATATACCATACCAAGCAAACTTGCTGCTTATAAATGGGATTATGGTCTAGAAAAAACGGCAATGATCCGCGCAAAAGAAATTGCTTTAAGTTTTGACCATATGCGCCCTAATGACACCAAGTGGTTTACTGCTTATTCAGAAGGTGGGGCTGCCACTTATTGCGCTCAAGGAGAAAACATTGCTGCTGGTCAAACAAGCGTTGAAGCTGTTATGAAGTCATGGGCTGAAGCAGATGAACCTTATAAAAATCAAGGGCATCGTCGCACTATGCTAGGTGGTATTTCGCAGGACAATGGCACTGTTACATTAGGTCAATTTGCCTACATCGGAATTGCCCATGTCAAATATCAAGGACTTGACTATTGGGTTCAAGAATTTGCCAGCGACGCAGGTAGCGTTAGTTCTCTTCCAGCAGATAACAGCACGCAGGATGTAGATGCAACAGTAGCACTTTCTAATGTATCTGATAGAGTTCTAACAGTAACACCAAGTTCAATCAGTATGCTTGCTGGACAAAGTGAGGATATGCCGCAGCTGTCGGCAACTGTAAAGGTTGCGGGCTTTTGGAACTATCATACGGACACTGTTGCCTTAAAGCTGCCTTCTGCAAAATGGACAAGTGCAGACACTTCTGTGGCAGAGGTGTCAAATGGCAAAATTGTTGCTAAAAATATTGGTTCTACAAGCGTGACTGCGAGTGTTTCTGTTGCGGGGCAAACAATGACAACAAGTGTGCCCGTTGATGTTGTTGACTTTGATTTAACATATGCAACTATCACTTTGGATTCAGATACTTACACCTACGATGGTACAGAAAAAAGACCAAGTGCTACAGTAACGCTTGGATCAAAGGTGTTTATTGAAAATACAGATTTTATTGTGTCGTATGAAAACAACGTTAACGCAGCTAAATCGGATGCTGGTAATAGTGCTCCAACTGTTCGCATTACAGGAAAAGGAAAATACACTGGTAGCACTTTTACAACTTTTACCATCGAACCCAAAAGCATTTATAGTGGCAGTAAATCATTTGCATTTGGCAACCCATATAGATTTACCTATGATGGAACAGCTCACATACCGCGAGTTTCGTTTACGCTTGACAATGTGGTTTTGACACAAGATGTTGACTACGAGATTACATGCACAGATAACATTGACGTTGGATATGTTAAGTATTTGCGCTTAGTTGCTAAGGGCAACTACACTGGTGAGTTTTCTTTGACAGGCAATGAATATTGCACAATTTCTGCAGCTAATCTTTCTGAAACAGAAGTTACACTTGACAGTAGCCTCTACACCTATGATGGAGAAGCTAAAAAGCCAAGTGTTGTAGTAAAAATGAACGGCAATATTTTGCCCACAGATGACTACGATGTCACTTATAGCGACAATGTAGATGTGGGGCAAGCAAGCGTTACGATTTCAGCTAAAAGTGATAATGTGGTTGGTTCTCAAGTTGTCCCGTTTACCATAAATCCAATTGACATAAGCAATGAAACGCTTGTTATAAGCCCAGCTACTGTTATATATGCTCCTGATTCTGGCGCACCAAACATAAGTATTGAAGGGCTCACAGAAGGTCTTGACTTTGATGTTGTGTGGAAAAACGAAGCAGGGCAAGAAGTTACATCTGCAATAAATGCAGGTATATACACTGCCATTGCAACTGGCAAAGGCAACTACACTGGTAGTGTTCAAGCAAACTATACGGTAAATAAAGCAGATATAAACGTGGCAAGCGTTGCTGAGATTGCGCCTCAAACCTATACAGGTTCTCCCATCATTCCAGCTGTAAGTATGCATAGAGGTCAAACAGAGCTTATAGAGGGCACAGATTTTATCCTTACGTGTGAAAACAACATAAACGCATGTGCGGCAGATGCCGCTGCGGGTGGCGAAAATGGCGTCGCAAATGGCGAAGGCAACGCCGCTGCGGGTGGCGCGGCAGATGACGTGGATGGCGAAGATGGCGCCACTGCGGATGACGAAGGAGACGCAGACACAACAAGTGGCGCGCCTACCGTAACCATTACAGGCGTTGGAAATTACGAAGGAACCATGACTGTAAACTTTACTATCTTAAAAGCAGATATTGAACAAGCAACGGCAAAACCTATGTCTGCACAAATATACACTGGTCAGCCCTTTTATCCTGAGCCTGTTTTAGAGTTTAATGACATAACGCTTTTAAAAGGTACTGATTACACAATTACTCAATACGAAAATAATACTGAACTTGGTCAAGCTACTATTACTGTGAGCGGCGCAGGAAACAATTTTGAAGGCGAGAAAAAAGTTTACTTTAAGATTGTTGAGAGCTTAATTGATATTTCTACAGCAACAGTGGACAAAATTGCAGATCAAACGGAAACAGGGCAGGCTATTGAACCTAAACCTATAGTGCACCTAGAAGATAAGCTGCTTACAGAAAACGTAGATTACACGCTTTCTTATAGCAATAATGTTGAGCCAGGTACTGCGACCATAACCATCACAGGTACAGATATTTATACTGGATCAATAAACGTTACGTTTACTATTGCTGCTAAGTGGAAGCGCCTAGCTGGTCAATCTGCACTTACAACAATGAAGGCTATTGTTAATGAAGGTTGGGAGACTTCTGAGTATGCAATTATAGCTACAAGCAAGGGCTATCACGATGCGCTATCTGCCAGCGCTTTAGCTGGTCTTTTGAACGCCCCTGTAATACTTACAGATCCCAACAACCTATCAAATGTGACAAAGAATTTGATTGTTTCAAAGCAAGTTAAAAATGCAATCATCGTAGGCGGAGAAAAAGCAGTTTCTCAAACAGTGTATTCGCAAATTGGAGCACTCGGCGTTTGGACTAAGCGCGTGGCAGGTGGTACTGCTGCAACTACAGCTCGCAAGGTTTATGCAGAAGGGCTTAACTATGGCAGCTGGGGCACAGATGCAATTTTGGCAACGTGCAAAACTTATCAAGACGCACTATCAATCGCACCTTACGCCTATGCCAAAAAAGCTCCTATCTTTTTGACTGACACCAATAAGACTGTTCCAGGAAATGCGACGCTTAAGCTGCTGAACAATTTTTCACGCACGCTCATAGTTGGCGGCAACGCGGCAGTTGCAGAAACAGTGGACGCACAAATAACAAATGCGCAGCGTCTAAGTGGTGGCACAGCTTATACTACCTGCCAAAAAATCGTTAAGTTTTGTTTGAGTGAAGGCATGA
>CAVEKR010000079.1:0-6228 GCA_963616365.1 Bacteroidaceae bacterium | reverse complement strand
GTTGAAAACATCATGTTAAGGCGCTTTAATAAAATCGCGTAGCTATGGCACAGACAAGCAGGGCGCTTGCTAAAACGCAAACGCTGAGCGGTAGTAATTTTACTATCTCTTAGCTGTATAGAAGCGGCTTTCGGCTGCCACCGTTTGGCTGCCACCTCTAAGGATTTGACCTGCCGCCTCTTAGCTGTTTAAAAGCAAATATTTAAAAAGCGCCCTTATGCACCCTCTGTAACATCTGCTACATCAGAATCTACGGTCTTTGCCTTTTGGCGACGCTGAGCTACTTGCTCTGCAATGCGGTCACGCGCCTCGTTGATTTTGATGCGAATGTCATCTGCAACAGGAGCTGCTTGATCTGCAACGCTTTGCACTCCGCTGCGGAAATTATCTCCTGCATTATTAGCAAAATCTTGCACGCGACTTGAAACCTTATTTGCACCACTGCGGAAGGTATCTCCTGCGTTGTTCATAAAATCCTGACCTTGACCTGCCAAAGTGTCTGCAGCCTTTGCCAATTTCTCACGGTTTTGCTGACCAGTCGTTGGGGTCAATAATAATGCAGCAACGGCACCAACTGCGCCACCAATTAAAAATGCTGATCCTTTACCCATGTTTATCACGTCCTCAAAAAAGTCGTTACGGTTAAACGTTCATTCATTATAGCGCGATTTATACGCAATATAGAGCAATAAAATTTTGTAGTTAAATAGACACTTAAGGAACACCTTATAAACAAGGTATAAACAAGCGCGCAAAATAAAGATGCCTTGCAAGCAAGCGCACATAAATGCGATACAATAGCTTCTACAAATTAACAAAAGCTAAGTGCTAAGTATTAAAATGGCGAACACGATGCTGCCCCACACACACGCTGACAAGCGCACGTAGAGGCACGTCAAAATGAAAAGGAACAGCGTCCGTGGGGGCGCGCCCAGCAAAGCGACACGCAAACCAGCGTGGTGTTCGCCAAACTAAAGAGCAAGAAAAGAAAGAAGAACACATGACACGTAATGTAACTTTGATGACAGACTTATACGAGCTGACCATGGCGCAGGGGTATTGGAAATGCGGCAAGGCGCAGACGCAGGCGTGTTTTTATGCGTTTTTTAGAGAAAATCCGTTTGGCGGCGGGTATAGCATTTTTTGCGGGCTTGACCAGGTGGCGCGCCTTGTCGAGGAGTTTTTTGTTAGCCAAGATGACGTTGAGTATTTGGCAAGTCTTGACGCTCCTGCAGGTGGAAAGCTGTTTGAACCCGAATTTTTAGACTGGCTTGTCGCCACGCCTCTAAGTGTTGATATTGACGCTGTTTTGGAGGGCACTGTGGTGTTTCCGCGCGAGCCGCTTATTCGCGTGACGGGCAGCTTGTGGCAATGCCAGCTGCTCGAATCTGCACTGCTCAACAGCATTAACTTTCAGACGCTGATTGCTACAAAAGCTGCGCGCATTTGCAAGGCTGCAAAAAACAGACCCGTGAGCGAATTTGGCCTAAGGCGCGCTCAGGGCTGGGACGGTGCGCTTAGCGCAAGCCGGGCGGCATACATTGGTGGCTGCGCTAATACGGCGAACGTTTTGGCTGGTAAAAACTATGGAATCCCCGTTTCTGGAACACATGCGCACAGCTGGGTCATGGCTTTTGATAGCGAGCTGGAGGCGTTTAGGGCATACGTGCAGGCGTTTCCTCAAAACGCGGTTTTGCTGGTGGACACATACAATGTAGAAAACGGTGTCAAAAATGCCATCACCGTGGCTCACGAGCTGGAAAAAAGCGGCAACAAGTTGCTTGCCATCCGCATTGATTCGGGTGATTTGGCGTGGCTTTCTAAAAAGGCGCGCAAAATGTTAGATGAGGCAAACTTGCCTGATGTGGGCATTGTTTTGTCAAATGACCTGGACGAATACACCATTACTTCTCTAAACGAGCAAGGTGCAAACTATAGCGCCCTTGGCGTGGGGACGCGCCTGATTACGGCTGCTGACCAGCCAGCTTTGGGCGGCGTTTACAAGTTGAGCGCCGTACGAGAAAACCTTGACGAGTGGCGACCCTGCATTAAAGTCAGTGAAAATAGTGCGAAAATTACCATTCCAGGCCTTGTGGATGTTCGCCGATATTATAATGAGGATGGTTTATTTGCAGGGGATCTGATTTTTGATGCTTTGCAAGATTTTAGCGAACACCCCTGCGCCAGGCATCCGCTGGATGAGACGCGCCGCAAGAGTTTCTCGCTGGACCAAAAAGGAGAAAACCTGCTCAAACCCTTTGTTAGAGGTGGGCAGATTGTTCCTGCGCTTGATTTGCAGGCCACGACCTCTCGCAAGCGTTGTAAGCAACAATTAGGCAAACTTGATGAATCTATACAGCGTTTTATGAACCCACACGAGTATCCTGCTGGTATAGAAAGTTCGCTTTATGAGCGTCGCTTGAAGATGATTTTGGAGGCGCGGCAAAAGTAGCGCTGGTAGCGTGCTTAGTGTGTTGGCGAATACGGTGCTGGCAGGGATTGCTCTAGCACACGCGTCAAAGACAGCGCTGGTAAATAAGATAAAAGCTTGAAAGCGCAATAAAGATAGCGCCAATAGGAAGTAGAAATATGAATAGCAAAAGAAAATGTCGTCTTGTTTTGGATTCTTGCTGTGATTTACCCAAGCAAGTGCTAGAAGATGGGCAGATTGAATATTTTCAGTTTCCATTTAGTATGAATGATGGCGAACACCTTGACGACTTATGGCAAAGCATGCAAGCCAAGGAGTTTTATCGCAGGTTGCGCAAGGGAGAAGTCTCTGGAACAGCGCAAATTCCGCTTGCAGAACTAAACGAGAAATTTGAAGCCTGGGCAGCAGATGGCACACCAACTGTGTATTTGGCTTTTTCTTCTGGGCTTTCTGGCACATTTGAAACTGTAGAGCGTTTGAGTGAGCAGCTTAAAAAAGATTATCCTGACTTTGAGTTTTATGCTGTTGACACCAAACTTGCATCTATTGCAGAGGGTCTTTTGGCTTACGAGGCAATTAGGCAGCTTGATAAAGGTTTGACAGCGCAGCAGCTTGCCACCTGGGCAAACGAGGCTCGCTGGTATGTAAATTGCGGCTTTACCATAGATGAACTAGAGTGTTTGCGCCGCGGCGGAAGAATTCCAGACATGGCAGCAAGCGCTGGCAGCAAACTTAAAATTAAACCAATGCTTGACTTTCATCTAGATGGAACATTAAACTTAAAGGGCGTAGCTCGGGGCCGCAAAAAAGCCTTGAAAACGCTCGTCAGCATTTATGATGAAGGTCATAGCCAAGGGAACGGCTCTGACGAGGTCGTTTTGATGGCGCACTCAGATTGCGAAAACGATATGCGCTGGGTAGAAGAGCACTTGGACAGACCAGAAGGCAGCGTACCTGTGCTCCATTGCGAGATTGGCCCTGTTATTGGTTCTCATGTAGGACCTGGCATGGTCGCCATTGCTTTTTGGGGCATAGACAGACGCGAAAACGTCTCGATTGCAGATAGAATAGCTAATAAGCTGGGAAAAGGTAAATAAGATGACAGAGAAAAAAGCAGCAAATAAAAAAGCAGCGGATAAAGCGGCGGCAGACACAAAGCTAGCGGCGGACAAAGCGGCAGGCAAATCTGCAACAGCAGATAAGAAAGCAGCGGATAAAGCGGACAAAACCGCAGGCAAACAGCCAGCAAAGTCAACCGCAAAAAAGTCCACTGCAGACAAAAAGCCAAAAAGAACTCGAAGAGCTAAAAAAGACAGAGTGGTGTTCACCCCGAAAGATACCCGAATTGTCTTTTTTGGCGGCGCGTTTAACCGCGATGTTGTCAATGGAATTCTCAACCTTAAAAACGCTGGTTATTCCGTTGTTTGTGGCGAACACGATGCTCGCGAGCTGGCAATTTTGAATACCGCTGGTATCCCTTGTTATCGCAAGATTAAAGATGCAGTTGCGGGTTGTCAGATTGTGATTACATCGTGCCTGTCAGACCAGGTCAGGCAGCTGTATACCAAAGAAGACGGGCTGCTTGACAACCTTGACCCAAAAACGTATTGCTTGGATTTGAGCTTTTGCTCTCCGCATGTTAGCAGGGAGCTCCATAGCCTAGCAGCGCTAAAGGACATCTATTATGTAGACGCGCCGCTAGATGCCCTAGGACCTGACGAGTCAACCATTATTTTTGCAGGTGGAGAGCCCAAGCCGCGCAACGACTTGATGCCGATTTTTCCCTATTTGGCACACACCATACAAACATTTGACAAGCCAGGAGACGGACAGGCTGCCATATATGCGGCGTTTCATACCTTGATTTCTAGCGTTATGGAGGTCAGCACCCTTATTTTGCGCTGTCGCAAGATGAAGCTTTCTGATGAGAACATCCTCAAAACGCTTGCCGTAAGTCAAAATCATTCGCGCGCGTACACAGAATACGCTCCAAAAATACTGGAGCACGACTATAGCGCAAAAACCGATTTATGGCATTGGTTTGATATTTTGGCAAGCATGTTGCAAATTTCTGATTCGTATCGCGTAGATGAAGCCGTTGTTAACGCTGCTCATTGGCTATGCGTGCACGTTATGCGTATTGGTGGCGAACACCTCGGGCTTCAAGCACTTGAACTTTTGGGCGAAGGCAAAGAGCTTGCAGAAGAGCTTGGTCTTGATTGGAAAATTTGCAGCGGCATATTTGATGACAAAGACGAGATTTTTGGAGATTACGAGGACTACGAGGACATGGGGGACTTTCCCAATCCAGATGACATGGATTATCACGACATAGATTCTGTCATGAAACAAATAGATAACGAAGACGCAGAAGATTTGTCAGATGATGACGATGCTGCGTTTAACAAGCTAATGGCGGTCAGAGAAGAAATTGTTGACTTTATTGAAACCAATGAGAAAGAATTAGAACGTCTCAATTTTGGAATGCCTCCAATGGATGAGCTAAGTCTAGATGCTATCCGTGATGCTGGGATAGAGATTAGCAAAGAGGACAGAGAACTTATAGCAGAATTTGAGCGTCTAGCCAATAAACTGGCATCTGTGCTCGAAAACGAATCGCAAATAAGCGCCACTCTTGATGATTTTATGGAAAAGGTAGAGAGACTGGATGAACTTGACGAAGAAGAGAAAGCAAAAATCTTAGCCAAGGCAGAACAGCTTAAGAGGTTCGGCGATCCTCCATTAGGCAAGGATTCATCATCAATTTCTGACTATTTTGATAACTTCTTTAGTCAAAACTAGTCTTGTGGGTGCGCGCTGTGAGTGTGCTTTGGGCGCGTACCTGCGATTTTGTGGGTGCGTGAGTAAATGTTCAAGCGCCGTATGTGTGCAGGCAGTGCGTGGTGTATGCACATTGGCGCATGTAGATAAGCAGGGGTATCTAGGCAAAAACACTTGTAGAAGCCCCTGTCATGAGCAAGGCGTTAAGCACGGTAATGCCAAAAGTAATCCAAATGAAATAGCTGAGCGCACTTGGACGTTGCTGCGGTTCTTTTACGCTCTGCCATTCTGCTTGTTCTTGTAGCTGAATTTGTGCCTTCTTCAGCTGCTCTCCTTCTAATTCTTTTTCCACATGCTCCTCTAGTATTTTTTGCGGTTTGCTTGGCAAAAGCGCAATCAAAAATACAGACAAGCTAATTGCTAGTGCAAGCCCAAAGTCCATATAATAGCGCTCCATTATTCCTGCAGCATTTGCATCAAAAAACGCCAAGACAAAAGCTATCACAATACCAACTATAATGGCGAACACCACACCAAATACAGCATCTTTTTGCGCTGGTACAAAGCGCTGGCGCACATTTTTTGAAAACACAAAAATAAAGCTCAATAAAATTGGAAACAGCATGAAAAGACCCCCAACGCTTCTTTCCACACTTAAAGTCCCAACATAACCTTGAGCAGCATAAGTTGTTGCTAAATAAGGAAAATTAAGCTGATAGCTTGGAAGCTGCAATAAATAAACAAAGACACCAGAAATGCTACGCTGCATGTCAAAGCCCCTGTGAACAAGATCATTTGAAGTAAGATTATAAGCAGCACCAAAGTCTAGTGGGTTTACAAAACGCGCATTATTATAAAAAGCTGCAAATCCTAAAAAGAGCAGGTATGGCACTATGGCAATTAAAAGAAGCACAATAATATTAGTGCTGCTCAATTTTGGTTTTGATGAGATGCTTGCAGAAGAGCTGGTGTGGTGTTCGCCAAAATTATTTTTGCTGCTAAAGGCTTGTCTATAC
>CAVEKR010000078.1:0-6252 GCA_963616365.1 Bacteroidaceae bacterium | reverse complement strand
TCCCTGCATCAAGGCTGCGTATGGTGTCAGAATACATTCCAGACTCAACGGTTGCACGCGTGGCGATGACACCGCATCTCCTGTTTCTTGTTGCGCGCGTGGCGCCTCTAGCTCCTGGTTCTACCACGCCAATAACTGGTATGTCAAATTCCATTTGCGCTAAAGTGAGCCCTGCCGCTGTTGCTGTATTGCAGGCAATGACTATGAGCTTGACCTCGCGTTTTTCAAACCAATTGCAAAATTGGCGAACAAAGCCGCGCACCTCGCGCAAAGAGCGCGTTCCATAGGGGCAGCGTGCGGTGTCTCCAAAAAAGAGCAGCTGCTCGTTAGGAAGTTTCTCATGTATGGCGCGCGCCACTGTCAAGCCGCCAAAACCAGAATCAAATATGCCAATCGCTGAATTATTCATGCGCCCTATTATACCCTGCTTTCTTTTTTGTGCAAAATCTTTTGTGTGAGGGGTGTGAGCTATGAAACCCCGCAATATCCTCTGTAAAACCTCGCAGCGTATGCTATAAAACTTCGCTCCAATCAATTGGTGTAAAGACAAACTCATCAGAATGTGCTTTTTTGGGTGGCAAGACGTGCTCTTTTACAATAAAATACGACATGTAAAGCGGCATGTAATAGATTATTCCTTTGTTATTGGTGTGTTCGTCATTGTCACTAGGGTGTTCGCCATCATTATTGCTGTGCTTGTCTTTGTCCTTACCCTTGCCCTTGCTACTCGGGTGTTCGCCATTATTTTTATGATGGGCGCTTGCCGAGACTTCGTGCACACTTACATTTGCTTCAGACAACACAATTCCATAAGGTAGGCTGTATTGTTTGTCTGTCAACAAGTTATTGAGCGCCACATGCAGCTTGTAGCTTTTGCCCGATTTTATCTCTATGGGGACCACATAGCCGTGCTCGCTCTCAAGCAAAAAATCGACCTCGCCGCGCCTATTGTTGTTGTAATAATATAGGTCTGCACCAGCGCAAATGAGCTCTTGTGCAAAATAGTTTTCATAAACAGCGCCAAAATTGACAGCGCGTTGTCCGCTCAAAACATCCATGGCAGCTTGCGCTGTGTATTGGCTCATCAACAGGCCAACGTCTGAAGAATACAGCTTGAAGCGAGAAAAATCCTGCGTACGCGAAAGCATCAACTTTGGGTCTGTCACGCGGTTTGCCTTTAGCGCTACGTTTGCGTCTGCTAACCAGCTAAAGTCTTGCTCGTACTTTTCGTATCTGCCTGACTTTGCAAGAGAGTTTAGCTGAAAACGTTTGTTTTCTTTATTAAGCTGCGCAGGTAGTTCATTAAAAATTTTTTTGATTTGAAGCGACCTGCTTGAATATTTGGAAATGTCTTCTTTATATATCCTGAGCAGGTCTTGTTGAACTTCGCGCACCGTTGCTAGATCCCCTTTTGCTTCAAGACTTCTATTAATAACATCTGGCATACCACCAATTAGGAGATATCGGCGAAACATTTCAATCATTTTTTCATGAACAACATCTTTAACAGGGGTGCGTGTTGTATAGCACTCTTCTAAATGCTCAAAAACTGTATTTGGCAAATTATTTGCAAGGCAATATTCGTAAAAGCTAAGCGGATGCATATCAAAAATAGACATATAACCAACAGGCAGCGATTTTACATGGCCTAGCTCTATTCCTAAAACCGAGCCAGACATAATTAAGTCAAAACGCCCATCTTGAACAAGGTATTTAGAAAAAGTGATGAGGTTTTTACACTCTTGAACCTCATCAAGAAAGATTAGGGTTTGAGCAGCATTAAAATTTTGATTGTTGTAAAGCGAGTTGTAAAGTGAGAGCAGCTCAAAGGCATCGTTTGAGTTCTTTACCTGCGCAAAACGCTCGATGGCAGTTTCGTCTTCTGTAAAGTCAATTTTTATATAATGCGCATACTCCTTTTTAGCAAACTGTTCAATAAGAAAAGTTTTGCCAATTTGTCTAGCTCCGCTTACAAGCAGGGCTTTTTTCTGCGCAGCTTTTGCATTTGTCTTTTTCCAATCAAGAAGTTTTTTATACGCAAATCTTTCTAACATAATGCTCCTATGTTTACCTGCGGATTGACACTAACACAGAAAGAATTATAGCATTTTATGACACTAACACAGAAAAAAAATTGGGGTTTTATGCCACTAACACAGAAAAATCGCTACACTAACACAGAAAAATCGGTTCACTAAAACAGAAAGAAAATTGCGGTTTTATGACACTAACACAGAAATGGCGATTTTTTTGACGCAGAAAAATTGGTTCTCTAACACAGAAACAGAATTTTGGTGTATTGGGCGCTCTAGTTTATTAGGCGTTCCAGTTTTTGGATGCGTTAGTTTTCTAGACGCCCAGCCCTTTAAGTACTACAGCCCTTTAATCGCCTCAGCTTCTTGAGAAATTCCTAAAGCGAGCGATTTTTTGCAAATGAGCAACCCTTTGCAAGCTTTTGATAAAATACACCTATGAGAAAAAGCAACAAACATAGCGCAAGCGCAGCTGACTTACTAAACGCGGCTGACCAAATAAACCCAGCTAGCTTACTGAATACGGCGGACGCTTCTAGTCCAGCAAGCCCAGCAAACCAAACCAGCTTAGTAAACGCGGCGTTCCAAACCACCTGGCAAGGAAAAGCAATCCTGCTGGTAGACCTTGATGCCTTTTTTGCTTCTGTCGAACAGCTTGACCACCCAAAGTGGCGCGGAAAGCCAGTCATCGTGGGAGGTCAGGCAAAAAGGCGCGGCGTTGTTTCTACTGCAAGTTATGAGGCGCGCGCCTATGGAGTGCATTCTGCAATGCCTTCTGTTACGGCAGAAAAGCTGTGCCCAAACGCCATTTGGACAACCACCCATTTTGAGCGTTACCACGAAGTCTCAGCGCAAGTCATGCAAATCTTGAAAGACGAAAGCCCCCTGCTTGAGCAGATGTCAATAGATGAGGCATATCTAGATGTATCCCCTGGAAAGTTTTGCAAGCAAGATCCAATAGAGATTGCCATGCGCATACAGCAGCGGGTTTCTGAACTTGGGGTAACTTGCTCCATTGGCATTGGGAGTGGCAAATGCATTGCAAAGATTGCTTCTGACCTAGACAAACCAAAGGGCTTAAGCGTCATTTTTCCTGGTAGCGAGGCTAGTTTTTTGGCGCCTTTGCCTGTGCGAAAAATGCCTGGAATTGGAAAGCAAAGTGAGGCAAAACTCAAGTCTTATGGCATTGAAACTTTGGGGAACCTAGCAAAAGCCGAGCTCAGCATATTAAAGCCAATCTTTGGAATAAATGCGGCCGCCATGAAAGAGCGCGCGCGTGGCATTGATAATCGCGAGATAAACACAGATACCGAGATAAAATCCGTGAGCCACGAGCGCACTTTTGCCCAAGATTTGACAAGCCGCACAGAAATTGAGATGGCAATTGATTTCTTGTCAAGCCTTGTAGCTAGGCGTTTGCGAAACCACGGTTTAGCAGGCAAAACTGTTACCCTAAAGTTGCGTTATGCGGATCTGTCAATCCGCAATGCGCAAAAAACCATGTCGCATTGCGTTGATGAAGAGGCTGCCTTTATCCCAGTTGCCAAAAGTCTGATAGATGAGATTTGGCGTCCAGGAGACAAGGTACGGCTGGTCGGCGTGGGTATTTCTGGCTTTGATAAAGAAAATGATCAGGTGAGTCTTTTTAATGACGAACACCTCGCTGGCCAGCAGCTTGAGGGCAAAGAAAATCCAACGCTTATCCATGCTGCAGATAAAGTCCGCGATAAATTTGGCGATGACATGCTCAAATTTGGTCGCGAGTTCAAAATCTCCCTGCAAGGCACAGGCCTCCACGCAGACGAGGATATCAATTCAGAAAAAGATGCTGACGAACACCCATAAAGATGCAGACAAACGCTTGTAAAAATGTTGACGAACACCGTGTTGCTTGCTTTTTGTATTTGCGAACATTCATGATAAATGCAGGTAAACATTGTGTTGTCTGCTTTTTATATTGTCGTTCTCCTCGTGACAATGTTGAGTTCACTTACTTCCTACCTAACTTACTACAACAAATTTAGCAGATTTGAGCAATTGGCATGAAATCTGTTAGTTTGAACAATTGGCATGGTAGAATTGAAGCAGAAGCAAAGCTGGAAAGTACGGTCGGGAAGCACGACCAGAAAGCAAGGCTAAGAAACGAAGCTGGAAAACAAGACGGGGAAGCGAGATCGTTCAGTTGGGCTTGCTTAAACTTAAATGAGCGCACTTAATCGTCGAGCCATCACTAGGTAGTCGAGCCGTCGCTAAGCTTAGTAGCCTAGCTATACTTTTTAGAAACGCGCAACTATAACAGCGCAACTATAACAGCGCAACTATAACAGCGCAATTATAACAGCGCATATAGCAGTACTAACAATTATAGCAGCGCAATTATAGCAGCACTAACTATTAAAGAAGCACAATTACAGCAGCACAATTACAGCAGTGTTATTACAGCAATAAGGTGGCAAATTATGAGCTTGCAGCCAAACCCAGAAATATTGGAGTGGGCATTAAAACGTAGCGGGGTTTCTCGTGACGTTATAGTGAAGAACTGGCCAAAATATGACCAGTGGCTTAGCGGAACATGTAGCCCTACTGTTAAGCAAATTCGTGATTTTGCTGATAAAGTTCACATCAATGTTTCTGCCTTATTTTCTGATAGCTTGCCGCAGCTTGGACTTCAGATTGCAGATTTTAGAACTGCTGATGACCGTGATTTAGGTATTCCATCTCCAGAATTGTATGACACAATAGGCATGATGGTTGCTAGGCAAGAATGGATGCACGAGTATTTTTTCCATATGGGTAGACCAGCACTTCAGTATGTTGGTTCTTTTTCTGAAATGCCTCTAAATGATAAAACAGCAGATAAACTTGTTGCAGAACTCCACACTCTCTTGCAATTAGATGATGACTGGGCGTTTGACGAGCGCGACGTTTCTACCGCTCTTAAAACATTGAAGAACAGTATAGAACATGCAGGTATCTCTGTTGCAATAAGTGGCGTTGTGGGAAACAATAGTCATCGTTGTTTAGATGAACATGCGTTTAGAGGGTTTGCACTTTCTGATGAGTATGCTCCGTTAATTTTTATCAACGGAAAAGATAAAAAGACTGCTCAGATGTTTACGCTGGTTCATGAACTTTGCCATTTGGCTTTTTCTGAAACAGGAGTTAGTAACCCATTAGATGAGCAAAGCGTACAAAGTTCTAAAGAAAAGTTTTGCAATAAGGTTGCAGCAGACTTTCTTGTTCCCACAGGTAGCATGTATCAAGAATGGGAAAACAGCACAAAGGATCAATATGATAAAATCGCAGAAATTGCTGCTCATCACAAGGTAAATTTCATTGTTGTTGCAAGAAAAATTCATGATGAAGGCATCATTAGTGATTCTGAGTTCTTTAAGTTTTATCGTGCATATAAAGAAAGTGTACCTAGTGAGCCTTTAAAAACTAGTGGTGGTGACTATTATAGAAACATGCAGTATAAGCTTGGTGATGTGTTTGCAGACGCAATTTGGTCTGCGGTTAATGTAGATTTCATTTCATATAGAGACGCTTATACTTTGTGCGGGATGAAAGGTGACAAGTTTACCAAATACTTTACGGAGATAGCATGCTAGACAAGCGCTATCTTTTAGATACCAATTTTTTTATACAGGCTTGCAGATATTATCCGCAAGAGATATTTCCGTCCTTTTGGAATAAACTGCAACAAATCATTGAAGATGAAACTATTGTTATCCACGAGACTGTGCTTGAAGAGATTTTTAAGAATGAAGATGAGTTGACTAGGTGGATAAAGAATACTCCCCACTTCAAGAAAGTAAAAATAAGTGAGGTAGCTTTTAATAAATACCTTGAGATGTGTGATTGGGTTTCTAATCCGCAACAAGACTATTTGCAATCGGCTATTTCTGCATTTAAAGACAACCATAATGCAGATGCATGGATATGTGCTGAATGCGCAGTGTCGGGGCACATTCTTGTTACCAATGAGAAATACGGCAACTCGCGCAGCAACGTAAAAATCCCTAATGTATGCCAAGCTTTTGGTATCGAATATATGTCTGTATTTGATTTTATGCGAGAGCAAGGGTTCAAATTTTAGAATAATGTGTTTTCTTGAAAAGGTCGTGTATAATGTTTCTGTTTGCTTAGGCGACAAGTGTTTGATAATAATGGCTCGGAAGCAAGGACTTAAAAATAAAGAAGTCTTATAACCAGCATG
>CAVEKR010000077.1:0-6270 GCA_963616365.1 Bacteroidaceae bacterium | reverse complement strand
GCTGCGCCGTGGTTTGAGCGCTTGCAAAAAAATGGCTTTGACGGAATTATCACAGACACGGCTTCTACCAAGGCAAAAATCACTGAAATTGCAGCTAGTATCTTGCAAGATGAGACCCGCTATGTGCCAGGGCATCCCATGGCAGGAAGCGAGGTCAGCGGGTTTGGCGCCGCGCGCGCCGACCTTTTTCAGGGCGCATATTGGATACTTTGCCCCAATGACGAGACAAATAACGATTCGTTTTTGGCGCTGCATTCTTTGTTTTCGCAGCTTGGGGCACGTATAATTTCCATAGACAGAAACGCGCACGACTCAGCTGTCGCAATTGTGAGCCATGTCCCGCACATGGTGGCGTCATCTTTGGTAAAACTTGCTGGCGCGCACGCTGACGAGCGAAAAGAGCTTTTGCGCCTAGCAGCTGGCGGCTTTAAGGACACCACGCGCATTGCGGCGGGCTCTCCAAAGCTGTGGTGCGGAATTGCCATGGACAACCAAGAGGCTCTTGCAGACGGCTTGCATGAACTGGGAGAAATCTTGGCTTCTTTTGAGAGCGCTGTTCGTCAAAATGATAGTAAAACGCTTACAAAGCTTTTGGCGCAAAGCGCTGACCTGCGCCGCAGCTTGCCGTCGCAATGGGTTCCAATTTCTGCAAAGTTGACGCAGGTGCGCATACCGATGGAAAACCATCCTGGCATAGTCGCGCAGGTCACGGGTATGGCAGGTCATGCCGGCTGCAATATTCAGTCCATAGAAATTGACCACATCAGCGAGGCAAGCGCTGTGCTCGAGCTCATTTTGACCGATGAGGGCGACATTGGCAGGCTCGGCGGCGAGCTCATCACAGAAGGCTTTGACTTTTCTATTCGCAATTTGGGGGAAGACTAATGGCTCTACGTGGGAGTATGCGTCCGCCTTCTGACAAGTCGATAAGCCATCGCGCCTTGATTTTTGCTGCTTTGAGCAGCGGGACTTCTCGCCTAGAAAACATTTTGCCCAGCGCCGATGTTCGCTCGACAGCCAAGGCAATCCAAAAAATTGGCGCGCACCTAAAAACCGAGGTGCAAGATGGCAAGCCCGTAATTTTGGTTGAAGGGATTTTTGCTGGTCAGAGCGGTGATTTGGCGGGTGTGACTGATGTGGATGGCGAACACCACGCTGGCAGCAATGCCGATGTGGCGGGCGAACACCACGTTGGTAGTGATGCCGATTTTGCGGGCGAACACCACGTTGGCAGTGATGCTGATTTGGCGGGCGAACAATCTGCTAGTAGTGCGCGTCTTAAAAACGACATCCACATAGATTGTGGAAACTCTGGAACAACAACACGCCTGCTCTTAGGCGTATTAAGTGGACTTGGTGTTCACGCTTATTTAGATGGCGATGATTCTTTAAGGCGCCGTCCCATGAGGCGTGTAACAGATCCGCTTGAGCAAATGGGTGCGCATTTTAAGACCAATGACGGCTGCTTGCCCATAGAGATTTTGCCAGCACAAAATGCAGGTCAAGCACATGACCTCGGCGCGTCAAAAAATGCGCTACAAAATACAGTTCAAGACCTCGGCACGTCAAAAAACGCGCCACAAGATTCAGATCAAGTGCAATCCGCGCCACAAGACTCAGGTCAAGCGCAGGACTCAGCACAAGCTCAAGAGCAAAATCCGCAGCAAGCTCAAGCACACCCCGCAACGCACCTCTCTCCAATAAGCTATAAAAGCCCCCACGCATCCGCGCAGGTAAAAAGCGCAATTTTGCTCGCAGGACTTTTTGCTCAAGGCACAACAACAATAAGCGAGCCAGCAAAAAGTCGCGACCACACAGAAAAAATGTTGCCAGCATTCGGGGTAAATATTGAATGCGATAATTTGACAGTGAGCGTGAACGGGCCTGCAATATTGCAAGCTCACGATGTATGCGTTGCAGCAGATCCGTCTTCTGCGGCGTTTCCTGCTGTGGCAGCAAGCTGCATCAAAAACTCAGACATTGTGCTTGAAGACGTTTTGCTAAACCCTACTCGCATTGGCGCTTTTGAGCTTATGCGAGCCATGGGCTGCGACATTATATACGAGCACGAGCGCTTGCGCGATGGCGAGATGGTCGGAAATATTCATGTTCGCTACTCTAAAGAGATACGCGGCGTTGAGGTTTTGGCAAAAGATATTCCCAGCATGATTGATGAGATTCCAGTTTTGGCGGTGCTTGCCAGTCGCGCTGATGGAGAGACAATATTTCGCTCATGTTCTGAGCTGCGCGTTAAAGAAAGCGACAGGCTGGCTGCTATTGTAGAGACCGTAAATGCTTTGGGCGCTCAAGCCTTTGTTGATGGCGATGACCTGCACATTATTGGTATAAATACTAGCGGTAATAGAGGCAGTGCCACAAACAAAGCAGGCACAAAAACGAGCAAAAAGGTAGGCAAGATAGCTGCTCTATTAAAGCGCAAGCAAAATAAGCCTCAAAAGGCAAACCAAGACGGCGCGCTCATGTTAAAGACATATCATGACCACCGCCTGGCTATGGCTTGGAGTGTTGCGGGGCGAATTTATGAAACAAATGCCCAGCTAGATGATAAAGCTTGCGTTAATATTTCGTGGCCTAGTTTTTATAAGGACATGTTTGAGTTGGAGCAACTTTAAGGGCAAGCGGCGTTTTTGAGTAAAAGCTAGTGTGGTGTTCGTCATAATGCGTAAGCAGCGGCTTTGTAAGACGATACATATAATGACGAACACCCTGCTACGAATAATGGTGAACACCCTGCTATAAATAATGACGTGCCCTCATGCAAATAATGGCGTGCTTCCACAACACGTTTGAGCAGCCACAAGAAGGAACAAGAAAGGATAATTCATGATTATTGCCATTGACGGACCTGCGGGTTCTGGTAAATCTACCGTTGCAAAGCTTGTGGCAGAAGGACTCGGGTTTCATTATTTGGACACGGGCGCTATGTATAGAGCGGTCGCAGCAGAGGCTCTAGCTGCTCATATTGACATTACCAATGAGCAGACCGTCGCAGAAATTGCCCAGACCAAAAAAATCACTTTTATCCACGAAGCAGATAATCCGATTGCCATCGGCGTTTGCATTGGCAATAAAGATGTGAGCGGCATTATCAGAACTTCGCAGGTAGACAAGGTAGTAAGCACTGTGTCGGCTCACCGGCTTGTGCGCGAGGCGCTTGTATGCCAACAGCGAGAAATTGCAGCTAGCGATGATATTGTCATGGAAGGCAGAGACATTGGGACTGTCGTTTTTCCAAACGCAGAGCTAAAGGTCTTTTTGAGTGCCGACGCTCGAACGCGAGCGCATCGTCGCAGCTTGCAAAATAAGCAGCGCGGTATTGGAGAGACGGACGAAGAAAAGCTGCTTGCTCAGATTAAGGAGCGCGACCGTCTTGATAGCGCACGAGAGGTCGCCCCGCTCATTGCAGCTAAAGATGCCAAAAAGCTTGATACCACAGATTTGACTATTGACGAGGTTGTTTCTCAAATTGAAAGTTGGGCGCAAGAGATCAAAGAAGCAGGTAAAACCGAAGTCAAAGAGGCGCAAGAGACAGAAGAAGCAGGTAAAAGCACGCAAAAGGCAAAAGGGGCGAAAGAGTAATGTCGCAGTCAGACTCAAAGACAACGTCAGAAACGCTGCCTAAAACTGCGTCAAAAAAAACGCCGCCTAAATCAACGTCTAAGAAAACGCCTCATAAATCCCGCGAACGTTTCTACGACAACCTCTGTTTTTATGACAAAGAAGCAGGCGGCAAAAAGCGTGTTCGCAATTGGTTTGTTTACGTGGCAGCCTATTTTTTGCGACCCCTATTCAAGCTGCTGTTTCGCTTTAAGGTGGTGGATGCGCACAATTTGCCCGCCCAAGGACAGCCCGTTGTCTATGCTATCAACCACGTAAGTTATGCAGACCCTGCCATCGGTTGGACGGCGCTCTACAAGTACGGCGGAGCGCGCTTTTTGGCACGTTCTTCTCTTTTTAGACCCTTTGCGGGCGGCGCGCTTGCTCGCGCGGGAGCTATTCCGATTGACCCTGAATCTGCAGATAGAAAGGCTCTAAAGCGAGCGGTTGCAGCGCTCAAGCGCGGGGAGTCCGTGGCGATTTTTCCAGAAGGCACGCGCATGAACAGCCCTCAAAAAAAGTACAACCCGCACGCTGGCGTGGTGCTCATTGCCAACATGGGAAAAGCAAAAATCGTGCCCATTGGTCTAGCTGGCACAAATCGCATAAAGCCGCCTGGCAAGTTTTTCTTCCGCTTCCCGCGCGTGTACCTCAAGGTCGGAGCGGCAATTGACCCAAAGGCGGACAAGTACCAAGCGCTCGACAAAAAAATACGGACGCAAGCCGTTTTAGATGACGTCATGCATGAAGTCTTTGCCTTGCGAGATAATGCTAAAACCGCTGGCAATAATGTTGCTGCTAACACTAATCATGGTGAACACCACGCCAGCAACGCCGCCAACGCTAATAATGTAGTCACTAATCATGGCGAACACCACACTACTTTAGCAAATCAAAATCAAGACAAGAATCCTCAAAAACAGCCCCTCAATTTGCAGGTAAATGTTGCTAAAAACGCTGGTGCATGCTATGGGGTCAGACGTGCGCTAGAACTTGCAAAAAGTGCTGCGCAAGACGCCGCGCAAGACGCTGCGCAAGACGCTGCGCAAGACGCTGCGCAAGACGCCGCGCAAGAAGGCAAAACCCCTGTTCACACACTGGGTCCGCTTATCCATAACCCGCGCGTGGTTAAAGGTCTGCGTGCAGATGGAATAGAGGTTGCCAACACGCTTGAAGAGGCAGAAAACGGAACTCTTATTTTGCGCAGTCACGGCACAGCACCTGAACTAGTAAAAAAGGCTCAAGAGCAGGGCTTTAACATTGTGGATGCAACTTGTCCCTATGTTCATAAGGTGCAGCTTCAAGCAAAAAAGTTAGCCAATGAGGGCTATAGCGTGCTTATTATTGGAGAAGAAGGGCACGCAGAGGTAGAAAGCATTCGTGCTTGGGGCGGCAAAAGCGTTTGTGCTGTTTGTGATAGTGTTTCTAAGCTGCCTAAAGATTTGCCACAAAAGCTAGGTGTTGTTATTCAGACAACACAAAGTAGCGCGCGCGTGCAAAAAATCGTTAATGCGCTTGAGGCACAAGTTAAAGATTTGCGCGTTGAACAAACTGTTTGCGCAGCTACACAGCAACGTCAAGAAGAAACAATTGCTCTAGCAAAAGCTAGTGATGTTATGATTATTATAGGTGGGCATAATTCAGGAAACACAATGCGCCTAGCAGAGGTCGCGCGCCAAGTTTGCACGCGAGTTTATCACATTGAACAAGAAAATGAAATTGAACTTTCTTGGTTTAAACCAGGTGAAAAAGTAGGCATTAGCGCTGGTGCTTCAACTCCTCAAGAACAAATCAATGCCCTACACAAATACCTTCGCTCGCTATAGTTTTGACTAACTAAAATTCACTCTACACTACAGATAACAGGGAAATCTGACATGCCCCTTAGCGCGTATCATGGCGAACACCTTGATGTGTTTTAAACCTCAAGATGATGATGAATGGAATGCGCGTGGTGTTCGCCCTCTCGTTCATAAGCGCCACATACCTGCACACTACCCCGCAAGCGTGCGTGGTGTTTGCCATATCAATTACTTAGGCGACAAGCGCGCGTGGTGTTCGCCAATAAAAAGTCCACTTTTTGGAAAAAGTTTGCAAAAATGCAAATTTTTTCTGGAAATAATTTGCAAAAATGCAAATTTTTTCTTTATAATGGAGTTAAACAAAAAAGCCCCATGAAGGCGCCGTTTAAATAAAAAGACGTTGCCCGAGTCCAAAAACCGCTGCTTAAGCAAAAAAGGCATCAGAAAGGTACTGCTAAAAAAATGAAACGCTTTTTTGAAAAAGAGCTACAAAACTGGAAAAACGAAAAGCACAGAAAGCCCCTTGTGGTTTATGGTGCTCGGCAGGTGGGAAAAACCACTACAATAAGAAAATTTGCTCAAGACAATTATTCAAATCTCATAGAAATTAATTTTATTGAAATGCCCCACCTTAAGCAGGCATTTCAAGGCAGCCTTGAGCCAAAAGAGATCTGTAAAAATATCCAAGGTTTTCTAAACATAGAAATACAACCTGATACTTGCCTGTTTTTAGACGAAATCCAAGAATGCGAACAAGCTATTTCTGCGCTTAAGTTTTTCAATTTAAGTTCGCAGGGCACAGACCCGCTAATTTTAAGCTCTCAAGGTGCAGATTCGCAAGCCTTAAACT
>CAVEKR010000076.1:0-6272 GCA_963616365.1 Bacteroidaceae bacterium | reverse complement strand
AAAGCACTGGTAAACCTTGTAGGGGCACACCATAAAAATACCCAACAGTCAAAAGTAACTGCTGGGTATTTTTCTAAAAGCCCACGTGGGGGCACGTCATAGAAAAGTTAAAGCCCCTGTGGGGGCACGCCGTGAAGATGCTTACAACACGTGTGGTGTTCGCCAATAAAAACGTCAAGCTATTTAATGCTGCTCACTTCTCGCACGTTATTCTTTTCGGAATACATGATGGTAACCTTGTCGCCTGCCTTTAAAAACGGCAGGTTATTGCTTGCAGAAATTGAAGCCACATAAATAGAGTCATCGCCTGTTAGCTTGAAATACCAGCGCGTATTGCCGTCACTTACCACTGGCTGAATGCTTTCTATACTACCCTCTAGCTGCGGCACCTGCTCATTTGATATGTCGCTTGCATTGACGTTGACCTCCTCGTTGCTTGTGAGCGCCGTAACGTAGTTTTTCTGCGCCTCGTCTATGGTCGAGCCCGTGCCTACAATTTGGTATTGCTGCACGTCAATAAAGGCATACATCTTGACCAGCCCAGCAGAGTCTTTCAAAGAGAGGAAATAAGTCGGGCGCTTTGCGATGTTGAGCAAAAGCGGGCTTGTTGCCTTATAGCTCATTTGCTGGACCTGACCTTCTGCAGAACGCATTGCAGAACTTTCTGTAGCACCTGCGCATTCGTAGTATTTTGTCTCTTTGGTGCGCAAGTTTGTGAGCACAAAACCCACCAGCGACTCATCGCTATTTGCAGAGGTCATGCCTGTATACATGTAAACATCATCATTGATTGCCAAGTAGTTGTAACCTGAATTATTACTCGATGAGCTGCTACTATCTGAACTTGCGGTAGAAGAACCTGTTGCAGAAGAAATAATGCTTGGAGAACTTGAACCTGTTGGCATGGTTACACCAGATTGCCCAATGAACGAGTTAAAGAAACCCTTTTGATAGCGGCCGTGGTATTCAAGCTGGGTATAAACTAGGTCTGCATTAAAGACCTTGTCGCACCAATTTGGAGTTGAAGCAACATCGTATTTTTGCATCTCTCCCGTGCAGGCGTTTACCAAAATTGCACCCGTATAATCTTTACCACCAAAAAGACCAATCTTCATGGCAACAGTAGGAACAATCCAATAAGGAACACCATCGTCATCAATCTCAAAAGAGGCCTCGCCAAACATTTCAAACGGATAAGCAAAACGCACATATCTATACAGGTAGTTATTAAAGTGCTCTCCAGTAGAAATGTGCATGTAGTTGCCTTCTTCTAGGCGAACAAGCTTGGTTTCTTGAGTAACCATATTGACTGTTACATAGCCTGGCAAACCTTGAGCGGTGTTTGTTATCCACTTAATGATGTCTGCATAAACTAAAGAGCTAACCCTATAAGGTGCGTTTTTGTAGCTAATTTGAGTGTATGCGTTATAGCTTTCATCAATTGCATATTGGCTTACTAAATCGCTCATCTCTCCAATTGTACGGCTGCCCAAACGCACTGCAGTATCTTTGTCTACTACAGGAACACTTTGCATTCCTACCTCGCCAATGTCTTGTGCAAAATCTCCTGTTTCGGTCTCAAGCAGGTTTGAATAAGCACGTGCATTAAAGAGCGGAGAAGAGACAATATTGCCAACAAAAATGCCAAGGACAATAAAAATGGCAACAATAGCTAGGTAGAAAAACGGGCTGTGCTTTTTCTTGGCTTTCTTCTTTTTGCTTTTTGCGTTTGCTCTATTGGACGTGCCAGCGCTATTAGACGCGCCAGCGGGGTGTTCGCCATTTTTATACTCATCGTTTTTGCGCTTGTGCTCTTCTCTTTTGTTTTTGAAAAACTCGGCAGCACTTTGGGTGCGCAAGTCATCAAAAAAATCAGTTGAAATGCTTATTCCTTGAGCAAAAGCATAAAAGACCCCAAAAATGATTATGCACCAAACAATAAACCACCAAAAATCGGTATTTTGCACATTGATTGCTGGGATGGTGATGTAATACAAAACCGCAACAACAATTACACCTAAAATACCTGGTAAAACGTACTTTTTAAAAGTCGACATGTGTTAAACTCCTCTTTTGTCCTTTTTGTCCTAAAACTTTCTTCGTCCTAAAAACCGTGTCTGCCACTTATGTGTTCGTCATCAACAGCGTGTTCGCTATAAACAACGTGTTCGTCATCAACAGCGTGTTCGCCATAAACAACGTGTTCGCCATCCAAATTAGTCAAGCAACTAAACAAAGCGCTCCAAGCTCCCCGAGCCGCTTAGTTTCCCGAACCAAGCAAGCGCCTTTGAGCACTTTGAATCTCTTTTGACGATAAATTGCTCGAACCTTCAATAGAAATAGATGCATCTTTGCCACTGTCCAGCTCTTTTGCTGTTACATGAACAATGCCATCTGTGTCTATCTGAAACGTTACCTCAATTCTTGGCTTTGTGGCGCTGCGCTTTAGGCCGCCAAGCCTAAAGCGACCCATAGAAGTGTTATCGCTTGCGCGCTCGCTTTCTCCCTGCAAAACATGCACATCAACCTCGGTTTGAAAAGGGGCTGCTGTTGTGTAAATCTCCGAATGCGTTGCAGGCAGGGTAGAATTTCTTGGAATGAGCACGCTTGTTTTGTTGCCCAAAATTTCTATACCTAAAGAATGTGGGGTAATATCTAGCAGCAATAAATCTCCACCACGCACACTACCAGCCAAAACTCCGCCTTGAAGAGCTGCTCCCAAAGCGACGCTCTCATCAGGATTAATGTTGTGGCTTGGCTCAATTCCTGTGAGCTTTTTAACAGAAGCTCTAACTGCAGGAATTCTAGAAGATCCACCAACCATCAAAACGCGCCCTAAATCTGAAGACTTCATGTGAGCATCGCTTAGCGCCTGCTTGCAAGGTCCAATGGTGCGCTCAACCAAAGAAGAGGTGAGCTTATCAAATTCTGCGCGAGTAATGCTGGCTTCAAAATGCAGCGGCTCGCCATTTGAGCTTTGCGCCAAAAACGGCAGGTTAATCTGGGTTTGCTCAAGCTCTGAAAGCTCTTTTTTTGCATCTTGAGCAGCCTGTCTCATGCGAGCTAGTGCCTGCTTATTGTCTGCAATATCCACGCCTGTTTCTGACTTAAAGCGTTCGTATAAATTATTTGCCAAAAGCGCATCAAAATCATCTCCACCAAGATGATTATCCCCTGCCGTTGCTACGACTTCCACCACGCCATCTTTGATAGACAAAATAGAAACATCAAAAGTGCCGCCGCCAAGGTCAAAGACCATGACAGCCTTATCTTCTTCTTTATCTACTCCATATGATAGCGCTGCCGCTGTTGGCTCGTTGATAATTCTATCCACCTCAAGACCAGCAATTATGCCAGCATCTTTTGTTGCTTGGCGTTGCGCATCAGTAAAATAGGCAGGAACAGTAATAACAGCGTTTGTTACTTCTTCTCCCAAATACTTTTCTGCGTCCTTTTTGAGCTTGGATAAAATCATGGCAGAGATCTCTTGCGGAGAATACTTAATGCCATTTATCTTAATGCGCTTTTTAGAGCCCATAAGGCGCTTTATAGAAGTTATGGTTCTTCCTGGATTTAAGGCTTGTTGCCGCAAAGCAACCTCTCCGACCATTTGTTCTTTGCCCTTGCCAAAGGCAACCACAGAAGGGGTAGTGCGCTGCCCTTCTGCATTTACCAGCACCTCTGGTCTGCCTCCTTGCATAACAGCCATGCAAGAATTTGTTGTTCCTAAATCAATTCCGATGGTTCTTGTCATTTAATCAAACTCCTTGATGTAGCGTTGCGTTTTTATTAACGTGCGTTTGTTTTTTGTCAGTGTGCGCGTCTTGCTTTTGTTAATGCGCATCTCCTTATTGTTTTATTGGCGGGCGAACACCTTGCTCAGCCCTTGCAGCACGCTTGCCTGCCAATTCAGCGTGCGCCTCTTAATCAAACTCCTTAACGTAATATGCAATTAAAGCAGCCGATGTCGGAGTGCACAGCTCTCCATCCAAACACCGCTCTTGAACTGGTATTTTATACTTTTTCAAAATAACGCCAGTTGCAGGTGCTGGAATATCCAAAACACCGTGAGCACACTTGACCTTACCAAAGCCCGTCTGCACTGGCGTTGCACTCACGTGCTCAAGAGCTGCCAAAACAAAGCTTTGCGCAATGGCGACAATCTCTTTGACTGTCCCAATTTGGCCCACCTCATGAAAATGGGTCTGGTCAATCGGGCAGCCATGAACTTGACTTTCTGCAAGCGCCAAAATGTCATAGACCTCTTTTGCCTGCTCTTTTGCCCTAAGTTGAGCTGGCAACTTATCTATTGCCTTTCTGACCTCTAAAATGTCGTGGCAATGGAAATCTGCCTCAAAGCTTTCATCATCAATAATTGCAGCTACAAGTGGCTTTTGCTCGTTTTCAAGCTCACCCACAATAGGCCCGAAAATATTTTTTCTAAGCGCCGAAGTGCTCAAATCTAAATGCAATTCACGTGCCATATTTTGCTTCTCTTTTCTTTTTATGGTGAACACCACGCTAGGTTGCGTTGTCTCATAATAATGGCGTGTCCTACGCCACTGGGGTGTTCGCCAACATTATCTTAGCGAACAAAAATAGGGATTCCAACATTTACAATATCATATAGCTCAACAATCTTAGCATTTGCCAAGCGAATGCAACCATGGCTTGCCCTAGTTCCAAGCTGGCTGGTGTTAGTAGTGCCATGAATGTAAATTCCACCGCCGCAAGAAAGCGCCAAAGAGCGCAAGCCCAACGGGTTTGAAGCTCCAGGACCTATGGTCTCTGGCATGCTTTCTGACCACGAAGAATGCGGATTATACCAAGTGGGAGACGGGTCTTTGGCAGAAAGCGTCCAGTCCCCTTTTGGCGTTGAATACCCACTCATACCAGGGGTGCAAGGGTACTTATTGGTCTCTTGCCCGTCTTGGTAAAAATGGAGAACACAAGCGCTTGTGTCTACATAAATTGCCTGCCCAAACTCCGTGTTTTCTGGCTTTGTCACATCAACACTTGCAGCCACTGTGTCTTTTGTATTCCCTTTTTGAATTGCATCTTCAATATTTGAAACAGTTTGGTCTACGTTAACAGATTTTCCATCTTGTGCAGGGACTGCAACAAGGTCATTTTCTGATTTATCATATTCATATGTTGCATCTGTTGCATCTGTATTTATCTCTTCTGCAATTGCGTCGATTTCTGCCTTTATCTTGTCTGTTAGGGGCTTTATCATGATTGAAACATTGCGAGCAGGTATATTTCCTGTAACCATTTCTTCTACATTGTCTATCATGCGCTCTACAATCGTTTTGTTATAAGGCTCAAATGCAGCATCGACCATGGCATCTGTGTCAATTTCTGCAGTATTTTTTAGATTTATTTGGCGAACGTCTCCAACAAAATCTACACTGACCTCCATTGTGTTAGAAGTATCAGTAAAATAAGTAGAGATTTCTTCTTTTAGCTGCTCACGGGTGTCATGTGAAATGTTTATCTTATTGTCTAGCGTTGTGTTTTCTGGAACGTACTTGATGCGATTTGAATCTAGAACATATAAGGCAATGCCACTAATAACAATAGCAACCAAGAGCACTATCACAATAATGCCAACAACACGAACAAGGATATGTCTGTTTTTAGAAGGGGCAAGTGCTACAGGAACGGTCTGCTCGACACCTAATAATTCATCGCCAATGGCGGCAGCAGCGTGATCTATAATGCCACCAACCATTGGTTGAGCCTTTAGGTCTTGTTCATCTTCCTGCATGCCTTCATGCGCACCTTCATGCGCATCTTCAGCTGCACCAAACTTCTGGTATAAATCTGGATCTGTGTCTAGGTCCAAATCTAAATCTAAATCCTTGTATAGCTCTAAGTCTGAATCTAGGTCTAAGTCTAGATTTGAATCTAAGTCTAAATCCGAATCTTCTTCTTCAGCTGCGGGTTTTTCACTAGGCTCTTCTTTTGTTTCTTCATCAAGGACATCTTCTCTTATTTCTTCTACATCCTCGTCAAGAACGCCTTCTTCTGACACCTCTTTTTCTTCTGCTTCTACATCAGAAATATCTTCCTTTTTCTTTTTAAGCGAATGTTTGCCTTCGTTTCCAAAAAACATGTCGTTAATCCTAAATTACCAAATTATCTAACTACTGCGCGGGAGGCACGCCCATTCCACAAACTGCTCAACTGTTGTGCGGCTGCTGCTGCCCTATCTTTCGGGCAGTTCATATGCCTAACTGCTACACGGGCGTTCGCCCTACCCTGCAGAC
>CAVEKR010000075.1:0-6450 GCA_963616365.1 Bacteroidaceae bacterium | reverse complement strand
GCTGCAAAATTCCACCCTTACGCTGGGAAAACGCTAAAGATATTTCACACTAGCACATCAAAAATATGGCGAACACCCTTGAAGAAAAATGAGGCGTTTTAATGTAGAAGCACATTCATGCGCGCTAATCAAGTGCCAATCAAGCACTAATCAAACATTAATCAAGCGGGTTTTTTGGATGGGCTGCCGCTTTTAGGCGCTTCCATGCAATGCGCTTTTGATCCTCATCATCAAGGCAGCTTTCAAAATCAGGAACTGCCACTAGCTTATATCCGCACACTTCAATTGGCTTATCTGGCTTTAAAGTAGCAGGGTGTTCGCCATTATTATTGTCAGCATTATTTTCAATGTTAGCAAAAGCGCTGCTAAGCGTATCAATTGATTTTTTGTCCAAAGCAACAACTGACCAAGGGTCTGTTTTTTCAATATAGGCAGCTAAAGCCTCGCCCAGTTTTGAGTCCGCACACTTATTTGACTTTGAGTCTGCGCGCTTGTCTGATTTTGAATCCGCTTGGACATCAAGATTTGAGCCCGCTTGCCCATCAGAATTTGAGTCCACGCTTTTTTGCAGCTCAGCAATTGTGATTATCGCATACCCTGCCCTGTGCTCCAGCGCATCAGAAATGGATAAAAGCGCATTTTGCACTTGCGTACTCGGCTTTTTTTCGAGCACAAACAATAATGTTGGATCATTGGATTCTGACATAATTTAGCTGCTTGGACGCCTTGTGTTTTGGTTGTTTGGACGCCTTATACTTTCAGTCTTATTTTTATCTAGGCGGCGCTGCCCGCAACTGCATTTAGCTTAGACGGCGTTAACTGTAACTCCGTTGTCGCGGTCGTCGCGCTCGATTGCATCTTGAGCCTCGTCAAGTAAGGCGCGCGCATCATCAAGGGTTTGCTGCACCTTTTGCAGGGCCTCTGCACTGCGCTTCATCTGACCATTATCTGCCAAGTGATACATTTGGTGAGTCCAGCGGCGGACAAGAGCCACTTCTTCATCAATATGTTTTACAGTATCTTGCAATTGTTGAGTATTAACTCCATTAGCACACATAGTTGCCTCCTAATTTGTCAAAACCGATTATCAAAACCGATTATTGAATTGAGTACCAAAGCTAAACAAGGTCGAACTTTTTAAAGCTTAATTGCCAAAGCCGAACTGCTACAAACAGTCAGCGCCGAACTTGCTTCTCCTTATTCTATACGCAAGTTTGAGCTTTGCAAGCGCTTTGAAGGCGCTTTCTTATAAAAAGCAAATTTGACAAATCCTCTGCTTATTGTCAAACTAAACGCCATGAAAGATAACTTGAAAATACTCATTGCAACCACAAAACCATATTGGATGCCAGATGACGATATCTATATCCCTGTCCTAGCAGGCGCTGCGTGTCATAAAGATGCCGCCTGTTACAAGGACGCTGCTTGTTACAAAGATGCCGCCTACTGCGATGGTGCCACACCAAAAGTGCCCACAACATCAGCAGACGCTGCCTGCCCTAAAGAAACTGCTTTGACGCAGCAGCCAAAGCCAAAGCTTATCCGCGATAACACAGGTCAAAACATCTCAGAAAAAAATCCGCGATATTGCGAGCTCACAGCCCTTTATTGGGGCTGGAAAAACGTCGAATGTGACTACCTTGGGCTTGTGCATTATCGCAGGCATTTTAAGGGTACAGGCGCGCGTGGTGTTCGTCAAGAAAATGAGTTTGAAGCCCTGCTCAAAGAGGCGCCTGTCATTGTTCCCAAAAAGCGAAATTATTATATCGAGACTGTGCAAAATCATTATTCGCACACTTTTAATGGCGAACACCTTGCGGCGTTGCGAGAAACTTTAGAGCAAAAGTGTCCTGAGTTTTTGCCTGCTTTTGAGGGGGTTATGCAGTCAAAAAGCGCTCATATTTGCAATATGTTTGTCATGCGCAAAGATGTTTTGGATGCTTATTGCAGCTGGCTTTTTGAGCTGCTCTTTGCTTGCGAGGAGAAAATCGACTTTTCTAATATGAGCGCCTTTGAACAGCGTGTTATGGGCAGGCTTTCTGAGCGACTCTTAGACACGTGGCTAAATTGCACGCGCACGCCTTATGTGGAGTGTGATGTTCAAAATTTGGAGCACACCAATTGGCTTAAAAAAGGCGGCTCTTTTCTTGCTGCTAAGTTTTTTGGCAAACGATACACCAAGAGTTTTTAGCTGCTTGCAGCTGTTGCTGCCTGCAAGCGTGTTTTTAGCTGCGCAATTATATGCGTGCGACCCTATAACTCGTAGGCGGTTGCTGCCTGTAAGCGCGCTTACTGTTTTGATTTACCTAGACAGCAGATTGATCCACCCAAAAAACAAGACCTACACGAGCAGAAAGGCGAAAGCTTACATGAAAACTTTTGACTTCTTTCATTCAGGAGTTGTTTTGAGCTACCTTATTTATGTCATATGCTTTAGTTTTCTTAGCTTTGAGCCAATCTATCTTCTAATAAACGCACTAGCAGGATACATTTTGAGCCTTACAATTTGCGGCGTCAAAACACTAAAAATGCTCATGTGGCAACTCCCCCTATTTTTGCTAATTGCGCTGCTCAATCCCCTATTTTCACAAAATGGAACAACGCTTTTACTGACCTTAGGCCCATGCAAACTATATCTTGAAAGCCTAACTTTTGGGCTATGCATGGGGTGTATGCTCATAAGTGTTATGGTTTGGTTTGCAAACGCTGCACGCATGCTAAACGCTGATAGACTTCTTAATATTTTGGCGAACACCCTGCCCATCATATCCATCATGATCTCCATGGTTATAAAATTAGTGGTGCAACTCATAGAAGAAGGCAAAAAAGTTCACGCAACTCTTAAGGCAAACATGCCTACTACTGCTAGATGTGGCAAAAACAAATGCGACAGTAACAAGTGCGTCAATAACAAATGCGCCAAGAGCGACCTTGATAATAGCAAGTGCAATAATGGCAAATGTAATAATGGCGGGTGTAATAATGGAGGGTGCAATAATGGCGAACACCACAAAAGAAAGCACATCAAACTTAAGTTTAAACAGGCAATGCGAGAAATTACAACGCTAATGTCAAATAGCATGGAAGATAGCCTAGAAACAGCAGATTCAATGAAGGCGCGCGGATGGGGCGCTTGCAAAAAGCGCAGCGCTTATGAAATTCAAACATGGCACATACGTGACAGCGTGTCTCTTATAATTATATGCCTTATTGCTGCTATTAATATCCCCTTAGCTTTTGAAGCATGTTCGCAATTTTCTTTTTATCCACAACTAAGCCCACTAAAAATGCAGCTAGGCTATGTAGCCTATTTTTTATCTCTGACCTTGCCATTTATTATGCATGCTTTTTTGAGCATGCGCTTAAATCGCAGCGGTGCAGTTAAGGGCATTGAGAAAAACCCAGCTAGAAGCGTGATTATGGGCGCAGGCACTAGAGACACAATTACAAGAAGAAACGCAGAAATACAAGCAATTAGGTGCAACCATCATGAGTTTTAACCAAAACGTAAACACACAAGACAGAGCCAACAAAAACGTCCCTGCACAAAACGCAAGTGCCCAAGATAAAGCAACCGAAGAAACACCAGCTCTTGAGCTTGTCGACTTTTCTTTTTCCTGGAATACAGCAGCTGAAAAAGGCAATACAGAATCAGCAGAGGGGTGTTCGTCACCTTCTGAGCTACTTTTTGAAAACGTCAACCTTACACTCAAAAGTGGAGAATTTGCTCTTTTAACAGGAAAAACAGGCTGCGGAAAATCAAGTTTGCTGCGCTGTTTAAAACCTGAACTCCACTTAAACGCAAGTATAGAAGGCGTTAGAGAAATTTTTGCCAGAGATATAAGCGGCTACACACAGGAGGAATCTGCCTGCACAATAGCCTATGTTCAGCAAAATTGCGATTCGCAAATTGTTTGCGACACCGTCTGGCACGAGCTTGTTTTTGGGTTGGAAAATCTTGGCAAAAAACAAGATATCATGCAGCTGCGCGTCGCTGAAATTGCAAATTATTTTGGCATAGAAAAATGGCTCCACAAACGCTGCAGCGAGCTTTCAAACGGACAAAAACAGCTGGTCAACCTTGGAAGTGTGCTCATCATGCGCCCGCGCATTTTGCTGCTAGACGAGCCAACAAGCATGCTCGACCCGATTACAGAAAAAAACTTCTTGCACATGCTTTTTCGCGTCAACAAAGAGCTCGGAATTACCATCATCATTGCCACGCACTCTGCTCAAAACATGCTGCCTTATGCAAGCTGCGAGCTGCGCATTCAAGATAGGAACATCAAAAAATTGCCACTTGATTTTTTGGCGAACACCACGCTCGCTCAAACAATCCTAGAGACTCCGAATTTGGCGGCTTCAGAAAAGTTGAGCACAAAAAAGCTGGATTTAAAAGAATTGCCTTCAGAAGTGCTGAGTTCTAAAAAGACGGCTCACAAAGAATCAGCTATGCAAGGGGAAGCTTTTGAAGATTTAGTTCAGCAAGAAGAAACTTTCAAAAGGACGCCTCCCAAAGAATCGTCTCCCAAAAGGATGCCTCCCAAAGAATCGTCTTCCAAAGCAGCATATGCGATAAAAGCTCGCGACCTCTATTTTAGTTACAGCAAAGACGCTGGTCAGATACTACGCGGGTGTTCGCTAAAAATAAAGCAAGGACAAATACATGCCATAATAGGAGCAAACGGCAGCGGCAAAAGCACACTGCTAAAGCTTTTTGCTGGGATTTTAAGGCCTCAATTGGGAAAAATTACTTCTGCCTGCAAAGGAGCGCAAGGATATCTGCCGCAAAATCCAAGAGAGCTCTTTGTGTGCGACAGCGTTTATGAAGAACTTTGCGAATGGCAGGATTTAGCAGGGTATTCTTTAGAAGACGTGCAAAAAATTGCCGCTGGTTTTGGTGTTGCGGACTTGATGGATAAGCACCCCTTAGATATTTCTGGTGGACAGCAGCAGCTTATCGCATTAGCAAAAATCATGCTTTGCAAGCCGCGGCTTTTGCTTTTGGATGAGATAAGCAACGGTCTTGACGCATGCGCAAAATTGCAGCTAGGAAAAATTTTGCAGCGTATGGCATCTGGCGTAGGTGCGAGTGGCGTAAATATGGCTTCTGATACAGGTGCGGCATCTGTTAGAGGTCTTGCGGCTAACGCAGGCACGACATTTAACCCAAGCACGACGTCCAGCAGTACAACCATAGTTTTTGCAACTCACGACCTCAATTTTGCTAAATGCGTTGCTCAAAATGTGAGTTTTTTATTTGATGGGCGCATAATAAATAGCGCACCCGTGGATGAGTTTTTTGATGATAATATGTTTTATGCTCCAAAACTAGATGAGTTTTCTACACTGTGGGAACAAGAAAATCAAAGGTAAAAGCACATGAATAATGCAAGCGAACCTAACAAAGACAGCAAAGATAAAAAATGCACGCACGAGCGCATAAACGGACGCCCAAGCAAACATATAAGCAAACAGGCGTCCGAGAATGCAGGCAAGCACATAAACAAGCACACGCACAGACGCCTAAGCAAACACACGCAAACAATTATAGAAGCAATTGTGCTGCTCATCGTACCTATTACAATGGCGCTGTGTACACTTCTTCAATTTCGGCAAACAGCAATTATTACATTGCTTGTTGTTATTGCCGCGCTTTTAATTTTCTTTATTTCATATGAAAAATCGCGACCTGCTCTGCAGCAAATAATGCCAACTGTCGTGCTTGCAGCCATTGCAATTGCGGGACGCTTAATATTTTATTACGTGCCATACGTCAAGCCAGTAAGTGCTATTTGCATTATCGCTGGTGTTGTGTTTGGCAAAAGAAGCGGCTTTATGGTTGGGGCTCTTGCTGCACTTGTATCTAATATCTTTTTTGGACAAGGTCCATGGACTCCTTGGCAAATGTATTCGTGGGGTCTTATTGGCTATCTAGCTGGTGTTTTGGGCGAACACCTTGATTTTTTCTGGCCACACAAAAGCTCACAAAACAAAACTGGTGCCACAAAAAATACTAGCCAGCAGAGTGTTCACCCACAAAACGGCCCCGAACAGGGTACTTCCCCGCAACGCGCCAAGCAGCAGGGTGTTCGCCAAAAATATAGCTACCCCCTACTTTATGTGTACGGATTTTTAAGTGCCCTGCTCTATGGGTTTATTCTTAATAGCTATTACATTTTTGGTTTTGTACAGCCCTTAACTTTAGAAGGCGCAGCTTTAGCTTATGGAGCTGGGCTTCCTTTTGATCTTTTGCATGGCGTATCAACTGTTTGCTTTTTGGTCATTCTTTATGCCCCTTGGACCACCAAACTCAAGCGCATCAAAGAAAAATACACCAGCTAAGCTAAGCGACTTTAACAGCTGGTTAAGCAACTCTAGCAGCTGAGTCAAGCAGCTCTAGCAGCTAGACCATGCAGCCAAACAAATAGCTAGCTGCTCACTTTGAAC
>CAVEKR010000074.1:0-6460 GCA_963616365.1 Bacteroidaceae bacterium | reverse complement strand
CACGCTTTGAAGCACTCTTGAGGGCTTTGTCTATTTCTATGTTGTCAGAGCCTTGGGGTGTAAAGTTTATGCGCTCATCTTCAAGCAGCTTAGCAACCCAATAATCTGTTTTGACCTCACGTTTTGCCATTGTTTTAGCCTTTCAGTTAATTTATGTCTGACTACATTTTACCCTAAGTTACGGACATCAAATTTGACAAAAAAGAAACAAATGTTCGTATTTTTGGCGGCATTTTTTACGTGCAGGTTAATGCTTTGTTAAAGGCATGTTGAAATCGATTAAAACTCAAGACACAGAAAAAATTCATTGGCTTTTCAAATTTTGTGATTAAAAAAATTGGTAGCCCGTACGAGATTCGAACTCGTGATCTCCGCCTTGAGAGGGCGGCGTCCTAACCGCTAGACGAACGGGCCATTTTCAAAACTATCGCCTAAAATAAGCAGCGCGTTGGCTGGGGTAGCAGGAGTTGAACCCGCACCGACAGAACCAGAATCTGCTGTCCTACCATTAGACGATACCCCAAAATGCATTTGCCTTATGGCAGCGTGCGCGTGCGCGACCGCTCACTGGCATGTAACGCTCATTGGCGCGTAAGCAAAAATAATACCTTCTAATGCGCCACGCGTCAAGAAATTTTTTAATCTTTCGCAAAATTCGCATTATTTGCTCGCAGGCGCTTGTTCGCAGGCGCATTATTTGCTGCGGATGATTTTCTCCCGCAGCCAATTTGCAGCCGCAGGCGCTTTGCCGCAGTCGCATAAATCGAAAGCCGTTGCTCAAAAACTGCATGGATTTGTTAAATTTGCATGTACTGCGGTTTTAAGCGCTATAATTTTATAAAACACATGGCGAACACCCCTGTGGTTTTGATAAAAACAATCGCACTTTTGATGGCGCGCCACCACAGTGGCGTTGCAGTTTTAATAAAGCAAAAGCACTTTTGCCATTAAAGAAAGGCATAGATATGCGTACATTTAGCAAGTCTACAAAATTAAGCGGCGTACTTTATGACGTGCGCGGACCTGTAGTTGACGAAGCTGCCCGCATGGAGCAAATGGGCACTACGGTGCTAAAACTCAACATTGGAAACCCTGCTCCTTTTGGGTTTAGAACTCCTGACGAGGTAATCTATGACATGTCGCGCCAACTGCCAGAGTGCGAAGGGTATTCGCCATCAAAAGGGCTCTACTCTGCAAGAAAAGCCATCATGCAATACGCGCAAACTCATCATATACCAAATGTTGACATCGAACACGTCTACACTGGAAACGGCGTAAGCGAGCTTATTAACTTGTGTATGCAGGCATTGCTTGACAGTCCAGATGAGATTTTGATTCCTGCGCCAGATTATCCTTTGTGGACAGCGTGCGCCTCTTTAGCAGGCGGAAAACCAGTGCACTACACCTGCGATGAGGAGGCAGGATGGCTTCCAGACCTAGATGACATTCGCGCTAAAATAACCAAGAACACCAAGGCGATTGTCATCATCAACCCAAACAACCCAACGGGTGCGCTTTATCCAAAAGCGCTGCTTGAAGAGATAGTCGAGATTGCTCGCCAAAACCAGCTCATCATTTTTTCTGATGAGATTTATGACAGGTTAGTCTTTGATGGGCAAGAGTTTACCTCGATTGCCTCTTTGGCTCCAGACCTTTTTTGCGTAACTTTTTCTGGTCTTTCAAAATCGCACATGATTGCTGGTTTTCGCGTTGGCTGGATGGTGCTTTCGGGAAACTTAGACTTGGGGCGCGGCTACATCGACGGTCTTGATATTCCATCTAACATGCGACTTTGCTCCAATGTGCCAGCACAGTCAATCATTCAAACAGCGCTTTGGGGCCATCAAAGCGTCAAGGATTACGTGAACAAGACCGGCCGCATTTATCAGCAGCGCGAGTTTACGTACAACAAGCTCAAAGACATACCTGGCATTAGCGTTGTAAAGCCAAAAGCGGCGTTTTACGCTTTTCCAAAGCTTGACACAAAAAAGTTCAACATCACAGATGACGTGCGATTTGCCCTTGACTTGCTCAAAGAAAAAAAGGTGCTTGTGGTGCAGGGCAGCGGCTTTAATTGGCATGCGGTGGACCATTTTCGCATTGTTTATTTGCCGCGCACAGAGGTGCTGGATGAGGCGCTAACAAAAATCGCCGACTTTCTTGATGGCTATAAGCAGCGCGCCTAAAATTGTACAAGTTTTAATGGCGAACACCACGGGGCGTTTGCCCATTAATGGGCACAAGCAGCGCTCATGATGCTGTAAAGGCGCATCTATGTTATTACTGGGGTGTTCGTTATTAAGGCTATGAGCAGCGCGTTTAGACCACGGGCGGCGCGTATATAAGCGCCCCTAACTGCAGACAGCGTATATAAGCGCCTTATTTACTGGGGTGTTCGCCAATAAAGCTGTGAGCAGCGCCCCTAGCTGCAGGCGACGTATCCGCGCGCCACACATGCTAGCAAAGTTCCACAAGATTTAGCCCAAGCGTGTTGGCTTTCAAGATTTTTTCGTTGCCAATAACGCAAAGGCAGTTTTTGTCTATTGCTTGTTGAATTTGGCAGCTACAAGCACGAACTTCTTCAATACTTGCATCAAGCGTACCCTTTCGCAAGCGCGTGCGGACTGTCTCGTCTTCTCCTCTAAAATACATGTTGTCTTGTCTAGCAATAAGCGCGCGTGCCTTTATTGGAGCATCAATGCTAGAAACAGCGCTCACAATGAGCCCCTCAAAACTTGATTTATCGGGGCTAAAGTTTTTAAGCCATTTAGCAGAATTTGCAATTTTTTTGATGGAGCTGTTTAAGTGCGGGTCTCTATAGGTGTACCAAGACATGTCGCCAAGGCGTCTAGCTGCAAAACCTACTCCATAAGCGCCGCCTTTTACGCGAACTTCGTTCCAGAGATAGTCTAGGCTTACGGCTGTGTTTGCAACAAGCCAGGCGCCTGAAAAATTGTCTTGGGTATTGGCGCTGTTTTGGGCGCGGCCATTAGCGCTGCCATTAACCCCAGCGCCACCTTCTGCGCCAGCTCCAGCACCACCATCACCCTCAAAAAGATGGCTATCAGATGCAAGGCCAGCAAAGCAGACATTACTCTTAGTAATAAACGCCTCGTTTTTTTGAACGCAAGCAGGAAAAACAAGGTTTCTGCCTGCGCTTTTAGCACCAAATTTTTTGTTAGTTTTCCAAAAGGTCTCTTTTGCGCTTTTTTGTCCTGCAAAGCTTATTATGCAAGCATCGTCGCAGAATAGTTTTTTAGTAAGCGATGTTAGTTTTGCGCACAAATCATCAAAGTGTTCGTCAAAATTTTTAAGCAATTTGCAAAGCCAAAAATAAAAGTCAATACCAGTGGTTTTATCAGCCAAAAGCGCCGCTGGAGCAAAATAGCTGCGCGCCCGCTCCTTTGCATAGGCGTGCCCGTTATTAAGAAACCCTTGCTCCATAAAGATTTTTGCCTGCTGCAAAATGCGCAAAACCCGCTGCTTGTCGTCAAACTTTGTTTCAGTGCAAATTTCGTGCAAAAGCCCATTACAACTAGGCAGCTTTGCCTCTAAGCAATGAGCATTAATCTTGAAATGCACATCAAAGTCATCCAAAGAACTTTTTTGCTGCACAATTGTAATGACGCAGCTAAAGCTCCCAAACTCAGACTGCAAAAGCCTGTCAAGCTCCTTGGCACCATGCTTTGACGTGCCAAGATGTCCCAAAGTGAGCCTAAGCACTTGCGCCAGCGGCAGTTCCTCAAACTCCAGCTGCTTCAAATCAAAATAGCGGCTGGTATAGACAATGCCCTTGGTGTTTAAGTCATGATAAATGCAAGGAATGACCCCATCTTTACTAAAATGCCAGCTTGGATACTTTGGCGCATCCGAGATATCAGCAAGTTGCAAGTGGGGGAGTTTGGCTAGATCTTCTGGCAGGTCTGGAGCAGTTTGAGATTTGTGCAGCTCTTCCACTTCTTGGCGAACACCCTGCTTGTCCTTATCATCCATATTCGCTAGCTTTTTTGCAAGTCGTGCACTTAAATCATCTTTTGCGGATGCCGCCGCTTCCGTTGCCTTTTCAGATTCTGATTTTTCATTTGGGCGCAACTCGACAAAGCAGCAATGGTCATTATCTAAAATGAGCTCTCTAAGTAAATTTTCGTAGTAGTCGCTCTTTAAAGCGTCGCGCAAAAACGCCAAGTGCTTTTCATACATTAGCTGCTCACAGGCGCAGTTTTTGTCATAGAGCCAGCCAGCAAAACAAGAAAGCGCCAAAGCCACGCCGCTTGCAATTCCATAATCAGCTTCTTTTAGACTGAACTCCAAATGATCTAGCACAGCCTCGATGATTTTTTTATCAATACCGTTTTCTAGCAGTGCATTTGTATGCTTTTGAAGCGCTGGTAGAAATTTTTGTGCTGCTTCATTTTTCAGACCGCGTGCGGTGATAGCAAAAAATGGCTGTAACATCGGAGTCATAACGCTGCCTTCAATTTGAGTGGCAAAGCCCTCTTCTAAAAGAGCAGCTCGCAAAGGGGATTCGTTGCTTCCAAATAAAGCGTCGCTCAAAACGTTAACAGCGTTTATTCTGTTGGTATCTTTTGCATGTCCTATGCAAAATCCAAGCCCTAAGCAGGCATTATCTGCAGATGTGTTCATGTGCACAACATGATGCATATTCTTTACTGGTTTTTGCAGCTGTATCTTGCGAGCTTTGAGCACTTCAAGCCCATTATCTGCACGCTTTTTGTCAGCTGCACTTTGCTCAGCAAAAACAGGGCTAAAATAATTCTCGTCAAGCCATTTGAGTACTTTTTCAATATCTAAGTTGCCATAAAGGCAGGTCTGACTATTGCTTATGCGATAGTGCTTGCGGTGTTCGTCAAGAAATTGCTCATAGCTTAAATCAGGAATTTTTTCTGGCGCACCACCAGATTCAAAAGAATAGCAGGTATCAGGATAAAGTGCGCTCTGCATTCCGTTAAAGAGCACATTTTCTGGCTCTGATAAGACGCCCTTCATTTCGTTAAACACAACGCCGTTAACCTGGAGCGTCTCGACCTCTTGCTGAGGCACGTTGGTTTCTTGCGGCGCGTCGGTCTTAGCCTTGCCTTCTTCGGTTTCTTGCGACGCTTTGCTCTCTTGCGCCGCTCCAGCCTCTTGAGCAGGGACGCCTTTGCCAGCTTTGCCTTGCGCTTCCGATCCTTGCGTTTTTGCAAGCTCGTAATGCCATCCTTCTTGCTTAAAGGTGCTTGGCTTTTTATAGATTGCAGGATAAAACACCGCATCTAGGTACACATCCATAAGATTAAGCAGGTCTTTTTGATTGGTCGAAGCCACAGGATAGACCGTTTTGTCAGGATATGTCATGGCGTTTAAAAAGGTCTGCATTGAGCTTTTGAGCAGGTTTACAAAAGGCTCTTTAACAGGAAACTTCTTGGAGCCGCATAAAACAGAGTGTTCCAAAATATGAAAAACACCGCTGTCATCTTGCGGGGGAGTGCAAAAAGAGATGGCAAAGGCTTTTTCTGTGTCTGCGCAATCAAGCCAAAGCAGCTCAGCGCCCGATTTGTGCTGCATTATCCATGCGCGTCCGTCAATTTCTGGCAAGTCCTTGCATTGCTGCACTTGAAAGTTGTAAAGTTCTTTTTCCACGTAATGCTCCTTGTTTCTTGCTTGTCGCCATTTGTTAACATACAATGCTACCACGTAATACGCTCATTTTTCCACACTACAAGACATAATCTTGCATAAGCAACACAAAAAAGGCGCGGCTTCTGAAAGAAACCGCGCCCTTTGCTAGCTTATTTGTAAGCGTATAAGAAGCTTACTTTAAGGCAGCTTTGATAGCGTCTTCTACGCTTTGAGAAACAGCAGCTGTTCCACCAAATACATAGCATTCAGAAATGTTTTCTTTTTGCTTTGCAATAATAGAGTTTACGTTTTTGCTGTTTTTAGCGTCAGCTAAAACAATGATGGAATTAGTCTTGCCAAGAAGTGCTGCACCTGCTAGGGCGTCTTGATAGGTTGTACCACAAGCAACACCCATGCTGGTTGCCTCCATGCCTTCTGCTAAGGCAAAGTTAGCAATCTTTGTAGATGTAGTATAAGCGCTACCGCCTGCAAGACGATATGCACCTACCACCTTAGAATCAACTGCTGGCAAAACTGCAGCCTCACCACCAACAATTAAGGTGCGGCTAAAGCCGTCATCTTTGATAAAGCCTTGTACAGAGCTGCGGATATCTTTTGTGCCCTTATCGGTTAAGAAAATAGGAGCGTGCTTTGCATAAGCATAAGAAGCAATAGATAATGCGTCTTGGAAGTTATCCATAGTAGCAACAATTGCATCTTTGCCCCAAGTAGTGCCACCAGCTTGAGCTAGCTCTTTACCTTTCTTATAAACTGCTGTTGCAGTTGTAGCAGCTGTACCACCAGAAACACGCTCTACTGAGATGTTTAGAGCTTTAATCTC
>CAVEKR010000073.1:3622-6473 GCA_963616365.1 Bacteroidaceae bacterium | reverse complement strand
AAATTTTAATGCGCTAGATAAATCAATCAGCGGCTCTCCTCCAGTTAGGGCAACACAGGCAGGTGCACTTTTACGATTTTTGCTGTTTTTTATACAATCTTGCAGGTCTTTTTCCCAAGGACAGCCCTGTTCAAAATATGTATCGTAATCCTCTAGATTGCGATTAAAGCAAAAATAGCAATCTCTGTGACACTTGAGTGTAGTTGAAAAAGTTTGAGACCCCTTTATACCAGTGCATTCAACACAAGCTTTTGAAAGCCAGCCCAGCACGATGGAGGCTCCATCATTGTTAAACTGTGCTCCGCTATTTTTAAGTTGGTCTCGCAAGCTTTTGCGATAATCAAGACCGTAGTCCTTGTCTACAAACTCAATACCTTTTTTACAAAGCGCATCTACATAGCGCTCATACGCTGCAAAAAATGATAACTTTGCTTTTTCTAACGCTTTATTTTTCATTGCACGTCCTTATATATCGCTTTTGTCTAGAATGGGGATTATTGTAAGTTTTACTTAAAAGTCCTGTATAATTCTACACTAATAAACCCAAAGCATGGTGCTTTTAATCCAGTTGTAATTTTTACTTGCGATTTATGTCTAAACTAAAAACCTAGACTAAAAAGGCGCAATGCCAGCTGAGTTGGCTGGGCTAGCTGAATTTGAAAGACGCGCTGCTATAAGTTGGCTGGGCTAGCTGGATTAGCTAAGTTTACGTGCCAAAGCGCAAAAAAGTGGAACGCGCTGGGCTAAGAGCGCACTAAACTAAGGGCGCGCAAACTTAGACACATAAAACTAAAGGAGCATTTTAAACATATGGCAAAAAAGTCAAAGAAATACCTAGAAGCAGCCGCTTGTTGGAAAATAAGCGAACGCAATAACATTATTGCCCTAATAATTGGACTCATAGTTGCCGTTGGCTTATTTATTGGCTGGAACTACGTGCTCATAAACGGTATTATGACAAACTCCATCTTTGTCTTTATATTTGCTGCATTTGTAGCTTTTATACTAGGTCTTTTTGGTAATAAAGTTGCAAAAGCTAACCGCGAATGCAATAAGATTTTGATGGAGCATGACTATACAAAGCAAGACTTAAAGGAATACATGAAAACGCGCTAGATAACAAGTGCAACGGGCGCAACGGCACGTCAAAAGGCAAAAGCGACTGTGGTATTCGCAAAAAAACGCCAGCTAGTGCCCGTGGTGTTCGCCATAAAAGAGAAAAGGGAGAAACATGAACAACGGAGATTTTGTAGTAATCTTGGCAATTCTCATCTATTTTATTGCCATCATGATTATTGGCTTGTCTTATGCCAAGCGCTCGAATAAGTCCTCTTCAGAGTACTTTTTGGGCGGAAGAAAGGTGGGGCCTTGGTTTACGGCTCTATCCGCTGAGGCCTCTGACATGTCGGGCTATTTGCTCATGGGGCTTCCTGGACTTGCCTATTTTACGGGCGCGGCAGATGTCGGCTGGACTGCCATCGGCTTGGCGCTAGGAACATATCTCAACTGGTTGTTAGTGGCAAAACGCCTGCGTCGCTACTCTGAAAAAGCAGGCGATGCCATCACGCTTCCTGCCTTTTATTCAAACCGCTATCATGACGACAAAAACATCATAGGCACGATTGCCGCTGTCATTATCCTTGTGTTTTTCTGCGTTTATACTGGATCTTGCTTTGTTACTTGCGGCAAGCTTTTCCACACGCTTTTTGGCGTTGACTATGCCTTGATGATGGTTTTTGGCGCAATTATCGTCTTTTTGTATACCATGCTTGGAGGCTATTTATCTGTTGTTGCCACCGACTTTGTGCAGGGCTGCTTGATGTTTTTTGCGCTGGCAGTAGTAGTTATTGGCTCCATTACTATGGCAAGTGGTCTTGAAAACACTATTGCATTTTTGCAAGACATTCCAGGTTATCTGTCCATGACGCAAAGCGCAACGCCTACCTTGGATGCAAACGGGGTTCAGCAAAGCAATAACAACACCCCCATCTTTGGTATTCCTAGCGAATACGGCATTTTGGCTATTATCTCTACCATGTCTTGGGGCTTGGGTTATTTTGGAATGCCTCAAGTTTTGGTTCGCTTTATGAGCATTCGCGATGATGAAGAAATCAAAATGTCGCGCCGCATTGCAATTGTGTGGGTTACTGTTTCCATGTTTTGCGCTGTGATGATTGGACTTATTGGCAGGTATTTAATGCCTACTCAGCTTGCAACGCAATCTGCGGCAGAAAATATATTCATCGTGCTTGCACAAGATATGCTACCAGCGTTTATGTGCGGCATTGTGGTCTCAGGTATTTTGGCTGCATCTATGTCTTCTGCATCTGCTTATCTGCTGATTACAGGTTCTTCTGTTGCAGAAAACATCTTTCATGCCATATTCAAAAAAGACGCCACAGACAATCAGGTGCTCATAGTCAGCCGCATTACTTTATCTGCGGTTTTGCTCTTTGGAATTTGGGTTGCATGGGATGAAAACTCGGTCATATTTACGGTTGTGTCTTATGCCTGGGCAGGTCTTGGCGCCTCGTTTGGCCCGCTCACCCTCTTTAGCCTTTATTGGCGCAGAACGACAAAGCAAGGCGCCATTGCTGGCATGTTGTGCGGAGCTGCCATGGTGCTGATTTGGCACAACCTCATCAAGCCGCTGGGCGGAGTTTTTGGTATTTATGAGCTTTTACCTGCTTTTATTTGCAGTTGCATTGCTATTGTGGTAGTTTCTTTATTAAGCAAAGAGCCGTCGCAAGAAATTTACGACGAATTCGACCACTATATGGATGCAGATGGCGAGAAACTGGATAAGACTGATGCTAAAAAGGCGCAGGCAGAGGCTTGAGTTTATTGGCTG